>CACMHG010000040.1 GCA_902613475.1 K189A clade bacterium | reverse complement strand
AACTGGGCGGAGCCATTCGATATCAACTATGCGAGGCCAGACTCGTGGAACGACCCATATTTTTATGAGGGCGTCAGTCGTGCATGGAGCTTCAATACCCAGCATGATTTCGCTGAATTGGTTGAACGGTGTGGAGGCGCTTCCGCTTTTGAGCAGAAATTAGACGATTTCTTCGATGAGAAACTCCGAGCAACGAAAGAAACGTTTATGCACATTCCGCTCTTGTATCACTATGCTTACAGGCCAGACAAATCATCTCTTGCATTGCGAACCATTCTTGCTAAAGCCTACTCAACTGCGCGAAATGGACTGCCTGATAACGAGGATATGGGTTGTCATAGCGCTTTTTACATGTGCGGGATGCTTGGGTTGTACCCAGTGATGGGACAGGACTGGTATTTTTTGACTGCTCCGGCCTTCACATCCTCGACAATTACACTTGGGGAGTCCGGGGCAACCTTCGTGATAAGGGCACCAGAGGCGTCGCCGGAGCATCTTTATATTTCTGCGGCTACGCTAAATGGTAAACCGATTGATCGAGCTTGGGTTTATCATCGTGAGATCGATAAGGGTGGACAGCTCACCCTGGATTTGTGTACCGCTCCAACTTCGTGGGGAACAAAAAGACAGCCCCCTAGCCCGATGGGGTAGGGGCGTATCAAAAGCACAAATTTCTCTGCTTTGTTTCACAACCCCTGAAAGCCAGTCATCTCTTCCCGTAGCGAGCACCAAAATTAGTCGAGTGGTTCCGGCCAGTAGAAGACACCGTTCAACATGTTGCCGATGCACGTGCCCTCCTAGGAATTGAATTGACTTCCTTGCAAAAGATTATTGGCACTGAATAACACGTGGTCCCGTGGCATTTGCCATAATTAGTTCAACGAGTACGCTTCCATAGCAGCATTGCTCTTGATCAAGGATTTTCCCATAGAAATTCAATTGCTAACCAGATATGGATTCATATGGCATTTCTTGCGTTAGAGTTGATTTTGTAGCTTTTTAGCAGACAGTTATAATGATTACACCTGAGGCCCTGGGATACGCACCATAAGAGGCTTCGTTCAACAGAACTTTTCTTCGCTGCGGAGCATGATATGGAGAGAGCGGCTTTTTGGCGCGAGAGTGAGCGAACTGGAAAGCTTCCTCTAAAGACCAAAATAATTTACGCCTTGGGGGAAATGCCAGGCAGTCACATGAACAGCGCAATCGGCACTTTACTTGCGCTCTATTACAACCAAATTCTCGGGGTTCCTGCCAGCATTATAGCTATTGCAATGGGTTTGGCCCTTTTTCTCGACTCGGTTTCTGACCCTGTAGTGGGAACGTACTCAGATAATCTTAAATCCAACCTTGGGCGCAGACACCCCCTTATGTATGCTGCCGCATTGCCTCTTGGCATTTTTATGGCTCTGCTCTTTTCACCTCCTGCTGGACTTGGTGAAGAGGCTCTCGTCGCCTGGCTCACAACCTTTCTGATTTTGGCGCGACTGACTTTTACGCTTTTCAGCGTCCCGTGGAGCGCAATGACGTCAGAATTGTCCGACAGCTACTCTGAGCGATCTGTAGTAGTTAGTTGGCGCCAGATTGTTGGCCACAGTTTGGGCGCGTTATATGGGTTTTTGATCTTCACCTTCGTCTTCAGCGAGTCCGACGCGTTCCCTCAAGGGCAGCTCAATCCAGAAAACTATGCGCTTTTCGCGCCTCTGCTTGGTACGTTGATTACGACTTGGTGCTTAATTACCACGCACTTTACCCGGGATCAGATTCAATACAGTTACCAACGCACGGATTCCCAGTCATTTGGTTTGCTTGTTCTTCTTACGTCACTTCGCTCGGCCTTAACAAACCGGAACTTCGCCTTGCTTCTCTGCGGCAGCTTAATTGTCTTTGGCGTGTTTGGTGTTTTGGGCTTTTTCGATATGTACGTGAACACCTATTTCTGGGAATTAAAAGCGAAAGACTTCGGAATTATTGCGTTGTTTGTCTGGATTGGCCCTCTTATCGCAGTACTACTGGTTATGAATTTTCAAGCGCATTTCGAAAAACATCATGGATTAGTGTTCGCATTGGCAGGCGGTATGATTATGAGTATGGTCGGTGTAACCGCCCGATTGAGCGGTCTTTTTCCCGAATATGAGAGTCCATTTTTCTTACCAGCAATTACTTGCATTGCGACCATTAATTTCTTTTTTACGGCTCTTACTGCGATTATGTTCATTTCCATGATTGCAGATTTAGTAGACGATCAGGAGTTAAAAACTGGCCAGCGTCAGGAGGGTGTCTTTGCCGCTGGTGTTGCATTTTCTACTAAGGCTGTGGGTAGCCTTGGAGTCATTGTCGGAGGGTTTTTGCTGGAGTTTTTTATTCAGTTTCCGGCAGGCCAAGGACAGACTGAAATCAGTGAAGAAGTGTT
This sequence comes from K189A clade bacterium, assembly GCA_902613475.1. Classification (GTDB taxonomy): domain Bacteria; phylum Pseudomonadota; class Gammaproteobacteria; order Pseudomonadales; family Azotimanducaceae; genus UBA4421. The sequence continues at coordinate 8,675 of CACMHG010000040.1, read as the reverse complement.
ATTTCGCCTCGCGATAACCGACGCGATCGTCGTGAACTCGCTGTTGCTCATCCCTGCCTTCTTAATTAGTAAATATACCCTTACCAGACATAACTTTGCTGCTGTGCAGGCGGCGCTGGAGAAACGTCGCGAAAGTTTGTTAGGACCGTAATTCAGTAGATATAACGATCATATTAGCCCTCAAAAGAACCTTTTATATGATTCACTATTGGGGTGTGGAGCGCCGCTAGATGAGTGCAAGGACAGAATTTCGGGTAACTTATTCAGCTAAATCAGTAGCTAATAGATTCTATCTCGATTAATTCTGCAATCTACCGATGTAGACTTGAATCAACTACTTACCGTTCATACGGATCAAATGATTACGGATCGGGCCCCGCGGGATAACTACCTCATTAATTGCTTTCGCATTAAGGCACCTTCTTTGATGAAGCAGTGTTCTAGTTCAGAAATGCTCAGAGCTTATACGTTGATTTGGCACAGTCGTAAAAGACGCTGCTTTTTTCAGTGTCGGACATGCCTAATCGGTTCGCTAATTTTTTAAAAAGATTCCAGAGCGTTCTATAAGATATGCATTCCTTGTCCACGGGGAAGTTGCTTTCGAACATACACCTTTTGGGCCCAAAGCAATCTATCGCGTGCGCATAAAACGGCAAGAGGTCGTTTATAAATTCTTCTGAGCCTTGGGGGATTGTCATTTTGTTCATATGGAAGTGTGGTTCCCATTCACCAACCCTCATTTGAGCCCCACCCAATTTCATGACGGCATTTGGACACTTTGCGATCGTCTCTATGGCAGACCTCCACGATAGTTTGTCGGCATCGCTTGCGCGTACGTCGATTTTTCCTCCAAGGTGATTCACCACTATCGTGACGCCTGGGAAACGTCTCGCCAGATTGGCCAAGTTTGGTAGCCTTAAAAAATCTGGTGACCAGTTGTCGTATGTGAGGCCGAATTTCTCAATGACGCTGAATGCATCAATAAAATTGCTATGAAGTTCACTAGGAAGAGCTGTCCGAATACCGCGAAAATTTTCACTGGCATCGAGATGAGCCTCTAACACTGCCTGAACAGATGACCCTAACCTCATGTCAGCTGACGAGAATATACCCGCACAAAGTTCCGTGTCTCCGTAGAGACCTGATCTGCTCATAGCAGCAACGCCATTGGCAAAATCGGTCTCCCCCACGCAGCGCATTTTTTCAGGACCGTCGGCCCGATAAAACGCACCGCACTGAGCGAAGACGGTTTTGTGGATGCTATGCCCGCTCTGCGCTATGTCGTTGGAAATTTCCTCACAGAGGTAGACCTCTTGACGGAATCCAAGCTCGTTCAACTTTCTTAGGTCCCATAGATGGTGATGTGGGTCAATTATGGGAAGCCCTGGTTCTAAGACTGGCTCTGATTGTTCGGCTTCAATCCAACGCTCAATGTCTTTGTTCTCATTTATTGCCATTTCTCTTTCTCGACTCCAGAAGGCGCGGGTTGAGCAGTATCAGTCCGGAGAGGCGATTTGACGCTACCCAGCGAAGCTTGCTTGCTGCAGCGCCCGCAGTTACTTCGGTTCTTGGGTGAGTAATTTCACATCGACCGCCATCTTTATTTGCGTGCCTCTACGATTCGAAGCAAGTCGATACCCATCAAATTTTCTCAAATCTTAAAACGAATAAGTTGTGATTTGCGAAGTCTTTCAAATCGTTTTTGCATGCTCGAAAAATTTTGAGCTGTTTGTTTCCAGACGCAGCATTCATAGCAGTACGCCATAGATAGCGCGTTGAACGTTTGTCTGAAAAGGGAGATGCAAGGGGCGATTTCCGATCTATTTTCGCTTTCTTACCCAAATTGCAAAGCCAATGCTTTAAAATGGTATGGTGAGAGCGAGGGGGAACCGAAGAATGACTGACACCAATTCGATGTCACCCGAGGTACTTGGATTTGATCCGGAAGTACTTTCCCAACGATATGCTTCAGAGCGCAACAAGCGAATCCGCAAAGATGCTGAAGAGCAGTTCGGACAGCTTTCGCATGATTCACCATTTGCGAATAGGTACCTTGAGTCTGATCCTTACTGCAAAACCTCAGATCGCACGCCCTTTAAAAACCGGTGCGAGGTTATTGTTGTTGGTGGCGGTTGGGTAGGTATGCTCACAGCAGCACGATTGAATCAGGCGGGTATCACCGATATTCGAATCATCGAAAGCGGTAGTGATTTCGGCGGTACTTGGTATTGGAACCGCTATCCCGGTGCACAGTGCGACATCGAGTCTTACAGTTATCTGCCGCTGCTGGAAGAAACCGGATACGTGCCAAAGCTTCGCTTTTCTTTCGCCTCGGAAATTTACGAGCACGCTCAAAGAATCGGCAGACATTTCGACCTCTATAAATCGGCTGTTTTTCAAACCTGGGTGACAGAGATTCGCTGGCTTGAAGATGAGTGTTTATGGCTGGTAAAAACTAATCGAAGTGATGAGATGCGCGCTCGCTATGTTTGCTTGGGAACGGGGCCCGCCAACCGGCCTCGTTTACCGGGCATCCCAGGTATCGAAAAATTCAGAGGTCATGCCTTCCACACCTGTCGCTGGGATTACGACTATACAGGAGGCGGTCCAGAGGGCGGGCTTAATTGTCTGGCAGACAAGACTGTTGCCATTATCGGTACCGGTGCTACAGCTGTACAATGCATTCCTGCACTGGGCGAAGCGGCGAAACAGCTATATGTCTTTCAACGGACTCCATCATCGGTGGATGCGCGAAATAACGCAGAGACTGATCCAGAGTGGGCGAATAACCTCAAACCGGGATGGCAGAAGGAGCGACAAAAAAAGTTTGGCGAAGCATTTTTGGGCGGGCCGATAGATCCTGCCTTTGCCGACGACGGCTGGACCCGGCTGACCCGTAACGTGGCGGAACTAGCCAATCAAAATGGTGGCAAGTTACATGACCTCTTGCAGATAGCCGATTTCAAAACGATGGAGGAAATCAGGGGAATCGTTGACGATACCGTGCGCGATCCAGAGGTCGCTGAAAAACTAAAGGCCTACTACAACCAGTTCTGCAAACGGCCCACTTTTAATGATTTTTACCTGGACACGTTCAACCGTTCAAATGTGGAGCTGGTTGACGTCAGCACTACTCAAGGAGTCGAGCAGATCACTGAAAATGGGATCGTGGCTGCGGGTAAGGAGTACTGTGTCGACTGTATCGTGTATGCCAGCGGTTTTGAAATTACCTCTAGCTACGAACGACGCATTGGTATTCCAGTTTTCGGTATAGGAGGCAAGTCAATATACGATCATTGGCAAGAAGGTATGAGAACGATGCATTGACTAATGGTTAGTGGTTTCCCAAATCTATTTCTCTGCGGCGGCGGATTCGTGTTTCAGCTCGGCGCCAACTACGCCCGCGGCATCGATGTTCAAGCCGAACATGTGGCCTATACAATTAGCGAGTTGAGCAGCCGCGGTGTCAAATCTGCAAATGTTACATTTGAAGCCGAAGAACATTGGATTGCTGATCAGTTGGAAACAAAAGGCGGCGGCTTCGTGCTAGGGGGAGCGTCAGAGTCTTGCACGCCGGGTTATTACAACCAGGAGGGCACTACTGTGCGCTATCGAAACGTGCGACGTGAGACCTACAGCAAAGGCGTTGGAGCCTACATAAAGTTGTTGAGTCGATGGCGTAACAATGGAGAGCTCAAGGGCTTAGACTTAAACTAACTCCAAAGACGTACATCAACATGTCTTGCTGATTGGTAGAATATGCATTCGCCGCTGAGGAGCGACGATTGATCGTATTGTGTCGTTCTTGTCTGCGAAGCCTCGTGGTCGGCCACTCAAGCGCTATCTGATCAGGATTTTGGTTGATGCAGGGAACGTGGTGTTTTTGAAATTTCTTGAGGACGTTCCAACGCTAAGAGTCCATTTAGTCAGCATTTGTCTCTTTTTAATTTACATTGAAACGTGTTTTGCATCGGAGCCTGTGCTTTTGACCAAAGTTGTGCGAACGGACCGTTCTTACTTCGTTTGTGACGGAGCAGGCGCCGAAAAAAATTGTTTTGAACAATATGTGGCCTTCACAGACCAGTATGTCCCTACAACCGATGCTGCAATCACGATTGAGGGATTGCGGTGTGCCTCGTTTGGTAGAGATCAAAGTGAAAATGCTTTTTCCGTGTCGGGGCTTTTGATTAAAAAGGCAGTGAGACAAGCCTCCCCAGCAACCCCTCGAATTTTGAAGATCCGCTTCTATTCTTCCAGCGCGAGCGGTGAGCCGATCGAGCTTCAACGTAGTCAGCTTACGTATGTCCTAGCGGGGCCATCCGCAGAGTTAGAGGGAATTGTTGAAATGAGCTCAGAAGGGAAGGGATCGAAAAAAGCTTTCGCTAAATATTTCCCGGATTGCAAGATGGTCTACTTCGTCGGCACGGAATTGGGACCAATATCGACTGAGTCTGGTGGTTTCAAAAGCGCCAGAGCAAGAACGCCCGTCTCAAAAAAGCATTAGAGTAATCGCCTAATCGATAAAAATTTCTAAAAGCGATCTGCGTTTAGCTCAAAAAGGCGTTTTAAAAGCGAAGGGAAATACCGCTGCCTCGGCAAAAATCTTCTGATTTCGGCGACTGGACTTGAGAAATAACCTGCTGTCGCAGGCCTTAGACGCGCCGATGGTCGTGCGGTTTCCGATTAAAAGCCGCCTTAAAAAGCCGGTTTTTGGAATTAAGGCTCATTTAAGCTCGACATTTTTGGTCATCGCAAGGAGGAAAAAGTGGGCTGGTAAGCTGGGTTGGGGAGGTAGACGCAAATGAAGGCAAGCTAGAAAAAATTAAAAACAACCTCGGAAAGCCTTGGACCGTAACCGACGAAATCAATGCAAACACCTTGATAAATCTTCTCGAAGAGACTAAGGCTAAGTCTGCCGCTACGATCTACAAAAAATTTACTCTTGATTGGGCTGTACTCTCTAGCGACGATGTCAGGGGAGGCTGAGGAGGAGTGGGTTGCCATCTTGACCGACTGAGATGCCTCAATTCGGTTATTAAGAAAGAGAACTCGATCGCCCGAACGAAGCTGGCATTAATTCAACACCAGCACCTTGAGTTTTAGTAATGCTCAAGCTGACCAAATTAAGGAGTTTAAGTGACCTGGCGTTGCAGTCTTTGGATGATGAATCGGCGAAAAGGAAAGGCCATCAAGATATTTTCACTTGCCCGGCGACGATTGGCGCTTAATCGCGTAGGCATTCCACGCTGCTTTAGCGGCGGGTCGCAGTTAAAAGATGCAGCGTGCGACTTAAAGCTTTGCAATTTTGGTGCGCTGCTGTTGTTAGCTTTATTTGGATCGTCAATAAGCATCGGGCATGCCGCCAGCTTGGAATTACGAGACACTCACAATGCGTTCATCGAAACCTATGAGATCTCCACCAATTCCGGCACCGCCATTGCGATCAAGGATAATATTGATATTGCCGGGCGAGTAACGTCTGCAGGATCCTTAGCCATGGCTGAAAATGTTGCTCGCACAGACGCCTTTCTTATTGAGAAACTGCGCGATGCCAAATTTCATATTGTGGGCAAGACAAACTTATCCGAGTGGGCCAATTTTCGTTCAACGAACTCGGTAAGCGGTTGGTCGAGTTATGGAGGTCAAACGACCAACGCAGCAGGCAATAGCCTTAATCCTTGCGGTTCAAGTTCGGGCTCTGCGGTAGCTGTTGCGACCGGGTTAGTCGAAGTTGCGATTGGTACTGAGACCAACGGGTCTATCAGCTGCCCTGCATCGGTGAACGGCATTGTTGGCATGAAGCCAACCGTTGGATTGGTTAGCCGCCACGGTATCGTGCCCATTGCGGCCTCCCAAGACACTGCGGGCCCTATGGGACAAGACGTGGCCATTGTGGCGCTAACACTCGCGGCCATCGCGGGCCCGGATAGTAACGACTCAGCGACCGCATTAATTCCCGCCAATTTCGATTTCGATTTTGCCGAGGCTGCTGCTAACCGCTCTTTACGGGGCATGCGCTTTGGACTTTTGACTTCAGGTTCCCAATACCCCGAGGCGCAAATGCTATTGCGGCAAATACGCCAGTTAGTGGTTGGACTTGGAGGCGAGGTATTGGATATCGAGGATACCCGTGATTACCCCTCGGACGCGAGTTACCGGATTTTACTGTATGAGTTCAGCCGCGGGCTAGAGGACTATCTGGCCAGCGCCAGTGGCCCGAGAAAAACACTGTCAGAAATTTTGGCCTTTAATGAGCAAAACCGGCGCTCTGTGATGCCATATTTTGAACAAGAGATTTTCCAGCAGGCGCTTGCTGTGAAAGACGAAACCGAAAAGTACCAAGCTGCTCTGGAAGCCGTCGATTTGATTCACCAGCAAACCCTGATGCTTTTGCATAATAACGACCTCGATGCATTCCTTGGCCTCACCCGCGGCCCTGCATGGCAGATCGATTATGTCGCAGGTGACGACGCTGCTATTTCTAAGGTACCCAGGTTTGGTAACGGGCAATTTGCGGCTATTACCGGCATGCCTCATATCACGATCCCCGCGTTCTCAATGAACGATTTGCCCGTAGGTTTGTCGGTTATTGGAGCGCCCTGGAGTGATAAAGCGTTGCTCTCATATGCAGCAGCCTTAGAAAGCGCACTTAAAAGTCAGGCTCCTTGAGCCAAACTTACCGGGGCGCAGCAAGAGTATCCACGTCCTGTGCCGCAACGACCTGTCTCTTATTGTATCGACCGTCCTACACACCCGTGCCAACAAAATCCTCAGCAAAGTAAATCTTCATACGCGAGGTGACGCCGGTAATTACGGAAGACGCCCAATCAGCCAAGCATTTCTTTATATATCGTTGTTTTATATTCACTCCACCCTGCCTCTACCGGCGTAGCTAGCGTGAGACAAAGCCAAAAACAATGCTAAAGACAACGCCTGCATAGTCGTAACTAGGCCCGTGTTCCTCGTTTTATTACAAAGTGGTTGCCGCTTTTTCAGCGATGGTTCCGCGTTGAAGCTCTGAGGTTTTGTGTCCGCGTGGTGAGGTAGGGGAATGCATGCGCTTTGAGCGTTCCTCCTCTTGAGTGTTAGCGAACCCTGCATTCACATTAGCATGATGCTGTTCGTCAGCTCTAACGCATTGGATGAGGTCACTCAAGCGGGCATCGCAGGGCAAACCATAGTACTCAATAGCGAGAGTTGGGGCAGGTACGTTTTCCACGGCTCCGCTTTCTACGAGCTGTAAGTACGACGTATAACTTTTCACTGCTTCTTCTTCGAAGTAGTGCACCATCAAATGAGCAGTTTTCGGCGCGCAAACGTATAAGACGAAGTAATAGTTCCAGAAAATCGCCTGGGCGGCCAAAATTAGCCAACGCTCCACTATATTCGGCTTAGCGATTTCAATGAAAAACATAAGATGCATGCGCTCATTTTCGGCTTCTGCCAGAAGCTCTCGTATCATTGGGCCATAGCCGGTCCGCATTTGCCGCAGGCTCTTTAAATGAATCCACATGCCGGCAACCATCCCGGGAACCCCAGCAATAGTTTCAAGGACAACTGCTCTGTGGCCATAGCGACGAGCGAAGAACTTATCTGCTAGAAATCTGAAAAACAGTGTTTGTGTTCTCGCAAAGGTGTCTGAAATACCAGTTTTTATTTGTAACTCTCAGTCTTTGTATATCAGGGCCAAAGGCCCCCGACGCCCAAGCTGTGGGAGGCTGGTGGACCAATAGTGGTGTTTGTCGGGGGTCAAATTTTTTCGAAGCTCGGGTATTTCGCCCGGTTGGAAGATGCTGGGCCGGTTGGATTGTGCCCGCGACGATCGAACCCAGCTGACCTAGTCTTGACCCATATCCCAGGTTTTGCTGGTTTGTCGAGCCCATTCAAATTCAGTTAGATGCGCGGCATCAAGCTGCTCGACGTGTTGCACCTTGTTTACGCGGTATTCGTTATCGTTAGCTGGCTTCGTCTTTGCGAAAATGCGGTTCCTGTATGGTTCGTTATCAGGAAAAAAGTGGTGATGTGGTACTCGCACCAGAATGCTCCTTCGTTACTTTCAGTAACGTTAGCACCGATAACTGTAGAGACAAACGAATAGCATGATATTAATAGATTCCTAAAGGTGGTTAATTGCGCCTAGTAATCATCTTGGGCTCCCGCGAGCGGTGGGAATTTTATCGTTCCAGTAAAGATGCCCACTTTAGTAGCATCGACTCGGTCATTAAGACTACAGATTTCGATTGTTCAGCAAAGCTAACCTCCCCACCTCAGCAGAATGGAGGCTAGCGGAGTCAGCAGGGTTGGAGTACTTATTCGGAAGCCGAAGCATGGGACCGGGACTCTCTCCAGTCCCAACCTCTAACGAAACAAACATCGGTCATTGTCCCCAGCCTAAACTTCGCGTCCTCAGTTGCTGTGGATTGATGCGTGCCGTCAACAACCCCCATCACTTGGCCACACATGAAATTGAACCTGGCAATTAGTTGATAGTTGCCGTAAATCGACAGACCAAGAGCAACGATCAGAAAAGAAAGAAGATATTTCATGCGCAAACAGTAGCGCAACGGATGGTTGTTGCAACAAAGCCCATGCGGTTATGGGCTTTTTGGGCTCAGGTTTTGCCCTGGTGGTTCCCCAGGCAAAAACTCAGCATGCTTCATGATTAAAGCGGAGGA
>CACMHG010000039.1 GCA_902613475.1 K189A clade bacterium | reverse complement strand
CAATGCAAAGCATTGGGCCTGCCGTAAAGGTACCCGAAACATCGTAGGCAACGCTAAACAGCAAAGGACCTATGGCACTAGCAAACACAGTCAGTGAAGTATTGAGTCCACTGATTTCACCCAGATGTTTTGGGCCGTAGTGGCGAATAAAGGCCAAGTTTGCCAACATTCCCCAAAGACCGCCGCCAATCCCGAATCCTAGGACCAAGGCCCAGTACCCCATCTCATACTGCAAATAGATCAGTCCAACTGCACCAAGAGTGAAGCTTGCGAGCATCACCAACAAAAACGGTTTAAGACGTGCATAGTCGGCTAAGGCGCTAGCACTGAGGTTAGTGGCTACCGATACGACAGCCTGGGGAATAAAGTAGGCAAAAGCCTCCTCTCTTGACCTGCCCGCTTCAGCAAAAATAGCGACAATGTGAAATGTAACTGCGGTACCAGAGAGTGCGTGGATAGACAGTCCAAGAGAGTACAGCCAAAAGACAGTATTGCGTCTCACCTCTTGCAGACTATAACTGTGTTGTGGAGCGCGCTGCTGATGCGTGAAAGTGGCTACAGGTTGGTTATCGACCTGCAACCCACAGGCCTCGGGTCTGTCTCTTACCAAAACAATACAGAGCAGGGCAAATACTGGCCCGACAATCAAGGCAAGCCACCACAGGGCCGCGCGCCATTGCCATTGATCGATCAGCATCGCCAACAGCAGCGGCGACAAGGAAAAACCGAGGGAGACAAAAACACCTCTCACCCCTGATACCAGTCCCCGGCGCTGTTCGAACCAAAGCAGCAAGACGTTACGGCTAGCGCTGGTCATTACACCTTGTCCACTGAACCGAACGCCAAAATAGCCGGCTACCATCAGCAAAAAGGCAATCACTGAGCTTTCGATGCCAACCAAGATCGCCAAGTATTCGCTGGTTCGGTCCACCACGGATAAGAACAGTATGGAAGCACCCAAGATCAGAGCCGCCAAAATCAGTACAATTCTCGCGCCATAGGCATCAAACAGACGGCCAGCCCGGGTCAGAAAAAATGCGCTGGCGATGGTGCCGAACATGTAGGCCAAGGAAAGTTCGGTTCTACTCAGCCCCGTCACCTCGATAAAGGCATCGGCAAATACTGCCATGCCCATGGTTTGACCTGGCACGCTGAACAAAAAGCCAAGCGTAGAAATCCCAGCGATTATCCAGCCGTAGAAAACCGGACTCTTTCCAGCAGGAAATGGCCAATCGCCGCGTAAGCGAGCGATAAGGCCCGAAGGTTGATTCATTGCTTACCTTAAATGATGCCGAACCCACTCAGGGTGAGCATGGGAGGCATTGAAAATGTCGAGAAGACTAGGCGGCCTCAATGCTCTTGGCATGATCCGCCAGATCGTCAGCGATACGTGTGACTTCGCTCTCGTCTTCACCTTCAACCATGATGCGCAACAGTGGCTCTGTTCCAGAGGGCCGCACCAAAATGCGACCGCGATCAGCAAGTTCGTGTTCGTAATTGGCCGTCGCCTTGAGCATGTCAGGATGGCGACTAATCTCTGCAGGCGAATTCACAACGACGTTTACAAGCACCTGGGGTGCCTTGGTCAATCCTGAGGCAAGATCGTGCAAACTCACATCAGCATCCTGCATGGCGAGCAGCACTTGCAGTCCGGCCACGATAGCGTCGCCCGTGCTGCAAAGATCAAGGGTGAGAATATGGCCTGATGGCTCACCACCCAGCACCCACTGACGCTGATGCAGTGCTTCCATGATGTGTCGATCACCAACCTGCGCCCGCAAAAACGGCACTGCAAGCTCTTTCAACGCCTGTTCCAACCCAAGATTCGACATCACGGTGCCCACAACGCCGCCATGCATTGCTTCCCTTGCTAGACGATTTTGCGTGATCACATAGAGCAAATGGTCTCCGTCTAAAAGTTCGCCATTGGCGTTCACCATGACCAGACGGTCGCCATCACCGTCGAAGGCAATACCGATGTCTGCCGCCTCTTCGATCACGCGCTGCCGTAATTGCTCAGGGTGTGTAGACCCGCAGTTCTTGTTGATGTTGAAACCATCGGGATCTGCGGCCATGACCACTACTTCCGCACCCAACTCAGAAAATACTTGCGGTGCCACCTGATAGGTTGCTCCGTGAGCGCAGTCCAGCACGATTTTCATACCGCGCAAGCTGAAGCCCTTGGGCACCGAGTTTTTACAAAACTCCACATATCGACCCGTAGCATCAGCAATTCTCTTCGCCTTGCCCAAGTTTTCCGAGCCCTGACAGACCATTGGTGCTTCAATCATCGCTTCGATTTGTTGTTCTAAGGCGTCGCCAAGTTTATTCCCTGCTCCGTCGAACAGCTTGATTCCGTTATCGTGAAAAGGATTGTGGGAGGCACTGATCACCACACCAACATCGGCGCTTACCGTGCGCGTGAGGTAGGCGATTGCCGGGGTCGGTATGGGACCTAGCAGGCTTACATCCGCTCCCGCTGAAACAAAGCCTGACTGCAAAACAGACTCCAGCATGTAGCCGGAAATACGCGTGTCCTTACCGATGACAATATGGGGGCGCCTGTCTTGTTGGCCAAACACTTTGCCGATCGCCCAGCTCAGGCGTAGACAAAATTCTGGCGTAATTTTCTCTTCGCCAACCCGCCCCCGAATGCCGTCCGTACCAAAGTGCTTTTGCGTCATATTTTGTCCGAAATCGCTGCTTTTGATCATCATGAGCGATTCGCACTACCCCGGGACCGCCAGATTTAACAAGGATACTTAGGACACAGAATAAAGCCAGCTTGCGGGGCAAAGGTTGCCCGAATTGGCTACTCCCGCGCGCTGTAAGCGCTCCAAACACGAAGGACATCCACACTCTCAGCTACATCGTGCACGCGCACCATATTCGCACCGTTATGCAGGGCAAGCAGCAGCGCCGCAAGACTGCCGGATAGCCGGGCCTCCACAGATTGGCCAGTCATTTTGCCGATCATTGTCTTGCGCGATAGGCCAACTAGTATCGGACAGTCCTCCACCCGCAAATTCGACAAGTACCTAAGCAGCGCCAAATTGTGCTCGAGGGTTTTGCCAAATCCAAATCCCGGATCGACTAAGAGACGGTCTGCCCTGACGCCAGCAGCTCGACAGTATGTGTATCGATCGCGCAAATAAGCCGACACTTCAGCGACCACGTCCCGATAGCTTGGCGCTAGCTGCATTGTTTGCGGCGAACCCTGCATGTGCATGAGCACATAGGCGACCTCACCTTCTGCAACGGCAGCCACCACCTCAAGGTCTCGCCCACCGGTGATGTCATTGATCATGCCTGCGCCATGACTAATCGCGGCGCGCACGGTTTCACTATTATAAGAATCCACAGACAAGACCACATCAAGGTCTACCAAAGCTTCGAGCACCGGTAGCACTCGACGCTGTTCCTCCGCGGGGCTTACCGCCTGGGCGCCAGGGCGACTGCTTTCCCCGCCAATATCGAGGATCGTCGCACCGCTTTCAACCATGGCAAGTGCCTGTTCTCGCACCGCGTCGAGAACGACTGAGCCACTCTGAAAAAGAGTGCCTCCATCGGAAAAAGAGTCTGGGGTAATGTTCAGTACGCCCATCACCTGCGGCGTTTCGAACGATAGCGTCCGATCGCCGCAGTGAAGGACTCGTGCTGCTGGGGGTGTTATCAAGAGCCGATCAGCTTGGCGCCAATCAGGTCTCTTCCGCAGGCCCGCCAATCGGTGATCCCTGCTCCGCATCCGTGGTACCGGAACCCGGCTTGGATGGCGGCTCAGTAGGATGACGGGGCCTGCCGCCTGCCATGATGTCATCGAGCTGGTCTGAGGAAAGCGTTTCGAATTCCATCAAGGCATCTGCCATCGTGTGCAGTTTGTCGATGTTTTCCGTCAACAAGTTCTTCGCCGTGCCATAGCAATCATCAACAATCTGGCGCACTTCTTGATCAATTGCGTAGGCCGTTTCTGGTGAATGGGCCTTGGGTTTGGCACCCGCCGACATACCTAGGAACACCTCGCCATCGTCTTCGTCGTACATCAACGGGCCAAGCTTCTCCGAAAGACCCCACTTTGTGACCATACTTCTGGCTAGGCTCGTCGCGCGCTCTATGTCGTTAGAGGCACCCGTTGTCACATGTTCGGCACCCAGTGTAATTTCCTCGGCGATCCGTCCACCAAACAAGCTCGCGATTTGTGAGCGAATACCCTGCGCGCTCATGCTATAGCGATCCTCTTCGGGTAAGAACATGGTGACGCCCAGCGCTCGTCCACGAGGGATAATGGTCACCTTATAAACCGGGTCGTGATCCGGCATTAGCCTACCAACAATTGCATGACCAGCTTCATGGTAGGCCGTATTTCGCTTTTCTTTCTCGGACATCACCATGGATTTGCGCTCAGCGCCCATCATGATTTTGTCCTTGGCCTTATCGAACTCTTCCATGCTGACCAGACGCTTGCCGCCGCGGGCAGCAAACAAAGCGGCCTCGTTGACCAGGTTTGCCAGATCCGCACCGGAAAATCCTGGTGTGCCACGAGCGATAATGCTCGCGTCGACATCGTCCGCCACAGGCACTTTGCGCATATGTACCTTGGTTATTTGTTCTCTGCCTCGAATGTCAGGCAGTCCAACAACTACCTGACGGTCAAAACGACCGGGACGCAATAGCGCAGGGTCTAAGACATCGGGACGGTTTGTTGCTGCAATAACAATGATGCCGTCGTTGCCTTCAAAACCGTCCATTTCGACCAGCAGCTGATTCAGTGTTTGTTCCCGCTCGTCATGGCCGCCGCCAAGACCCGCACCGCGATGCCGACCCACTGCGTCGATTTCGTCGATGAAGATGATGCAGGGAGCCTGCTTTTTCGCTTGTTCAAACATATCGCGAACACGTGACGCACCAACACCGACAAACATTTCAACAAAGTCAGAGCCGGAAATTGAGAAGAACGGCACCTTGGCTTCACCGGCAATTGCCTTGGCCAACAGCGTTTTACCCGTGCCAGGCTGCCCGACCATCAATACGCCGCGAGGGATGTGCCCACCCAAGCGCTGGAACTTGCCGGGATCTCGCAAAAACTCCACGAGTTCCTGGACGTCTTCTTTTGCCTCATCAACACCGGCAACATCGGCGAAAGTGGTTTGAATCTGATCCTCTGACAGCAGCTTTGCCTTGCTGCGACCAAACGACATCGGGCCACCGCGACCACCACTGCCACCCTGCATCTGGCGCATAAAAAACATCGCGACAGCTAGGATGATCAAGATTGGAAAACTCGCCAATAGCAGCTGGGTCCAGACGCTTTGGCCTTCCTCTTCCAAAAACTGGAAGTCAATGCCCCGATCACGGAGTTCGCTTACGAGCCCTGGATCATTGTCGAATCCGGTGACGGTATAGCGGCTACCTGTGCGATCTGTGGCATATATGCGATTGCCCTGAATCGTCACCTCGTTGACTTGGCCTTGCTCTACCGAGCGCAAGAACTCCGAGTACTTCACCGGCGGATTCTGCGAATCGACGTTGAAGTTGCTGAAAACCGTTAAAAGAACGGCCAAGATCACCAACCAGAGAACTACATTTTTTCCCATATCCGACACCGGAATTTCCTCGTTCGATTTTTTTGAGAAATTGCGCCGAAGAGCAATAGCCCAGCAAAATTTTTACTTTTAGTGAGATAGAACGCCTGTGCGCGCTATCTCTATATTAATTTGCGATCCTACCATCGCCACTACGTTCCTAACGTTCATGTCTTCATCCGAAGGGTACACGAGAATTTCACGCTACGAAGGAATGTCCAAGCCCGCTGATGCCCGTTTACCTAACCAAGATCTAATCACCGAAACCAAGGGCGACAACAAACACCTCTCTGGAGTCGGATCGTGACGCTTTTGGCTTGGTCACATTCACCTTGTCAAAAGACTTTTTGAGCATCGCAACCCACGCGTCTAGGCCTTCACCCTGGAAGGACTTAATCGTCATCGTGCCCCCAGGACGTAACCAACGCTGGCAGTATTCCAAGCACGTATCTGCCAGATCCATCGCTCGCGCCTGGTCTACTGTGCGTATGCCTGAAATATTGGGGGCCATATCCGATAAAACAAGGTCGAGTTGCGCTCCGTCCAATATGTCAGCGATTTCTCTATCAACGGCCTCGTCACCCGCCATGCCCTCAATAACCTGGGTGTTCTGACCGCAGGTAATCGGAAGAGGGTCGATAGCAATCAGCATTCCGCCATGCAGTTTGTTTTCGAGGTAGTGTGTCCAACCACCCGGAGCCGCGCCAAGTTCCAACACGCGTTGGCCGGGTTTTATGATTCGATAGCGCTGATCGATCTGCTCAAGTTTGTAGTGCGCTCGCGAGACGTGGCCGCCTTCTTGCGCTTGTCGCACGAAGTAGTCTTTGCGCTGGCGCTGCAACCAACGCTCACTGGACTTACTGCGCTTGGCCATAACCGATTCCGATTTGCTGTTAATGGTTGCTGGCAGTTTGCCAGCTGCTGCCGGTAGGATACCCCAATGCAGACACCCAATTTGAACACCCAACTCAAGAAGTCGCTACGCGGCGTTGCCCACCACCTAGATCCCGTTGTCGCCGTGAGCGAGAGAGGCATTACTGATGGCATTATCGAAGAAACAGAGCGTGCACTGAGCGATCACGAGCTGATTAAAGTCAAAGTGTTTAGCCCGGATCGTATAAGTCGTGGCGCTGTCGCAACCGCCTTGGCCCAGGCCACGTCTTCGACCGTCTTACAGCAGATCGGCAAAGTAGCGGTGCTTTATCGCCACAACCCTAAGGCCAACCCTAAGTTATCCAATATCGCTCGGTACCTGGGCCAGTAACATCTAGACCAGCAGGATCTTTAGAATCGAGCAGAAGACCGAATCCCAGCGTTCTTAACCCAGATGCTCCACCGTGGAAACCTCAAACTCGCGCTCGCCGCCTGGGGTCACCACATTCACCACGTCGTCCTCCATCTTGCCGATCAAGGCTCGCGCGATGGGTGACAGTATCGATATTTTGTTTTGCTTAAGATCTGCCTCGTCCTCACCGACGATGTGATAACGAATCGTCTCTTGCGTGTCGCAGGCGATCAGCGTCACGGTGGTTCCAAAAATGACCTTCCCCGTAGGCGCGATTTTACTGACATCAATGATCTGAGCGTCAGCCAGACGCGACTCGATTTCTTGAATTCGACCCTCGTTAAAACTCTGCTGTTCTCTCGCCGCGTGATACTCCGCATTTTCTTTTAGGTCGCCATGGGCCCTAGCCTCGGCGATCGCCTCAGAAATTTCTTGTCGCAGCGTCCCCTTACGGTGCGCGACTTCTTCACGCAGATCCTCTGCGCCCTTAACTGTCATCGGATTTGGCATAGAAGACCCTCTAGTGCGCTAGCGCACTGTGCAGTTGCTGAAGACTGGTGACCTGATTCCCAATGCCTTGTCGGATCGCGATACAAAACGCCTCACCACCAGTCAACGTGGTCGTGTAGCAGACCTTATTGAGCAGCGCTAGGCGTCGTATGATTGCTGAGTCGGCAATGGACTGTCTGCCCTCTGTGGTGTTGATGATCAAATCAATTTGCTCGTTCTTAAGCATATCCGATACGTCAGGCCGGCCTTCATTTACCTTGTCTACTTGTTCACATTTCAGACCAGCATTGAGCAATTCACGTGCAGTACCGCGGGTCGCGACCAACTTGAATCCAAGATCGATCAAGCTGCGGCCTACTTCAATCGCACCAATTTTGTCCGAGTCTTTGACGCTCATAAAAGCACGCCCTCGCTGGGGCAGACGCTCACCGGCCCCGAGTGAGGCTTTTGAAAATGCTTCCCCAAAGGTCTCACCCACACCCATGACTTCACCAGTCGACTTCATCTCAGGACCTAAAATAGGGTCAACACCAATAAATTTATTGAACGGAAAGACCGACTCTTTTACGTGTACGAACTGGGGTATGACCTCGTCGGTAAAGCCAAGTTCAGACAATTTTTTACCGGCCATACAGCGCGCAGCAATTTTCGCCAGCGAGTGACCAATGCACTTGGAAACGAAGGGTACGGTGCGAGAAGCCCGTGGATTGACCTCGAGCACAAATACGTCCTCACCCTGCACTGCCATTTGAACGTTCATCAAACCGATCACGTTGAGTTCAAGCGCCAGCGCCTTAACTTGTTCGCGAATGCGGTCTTGAATGGCCATGGGCAGGTTATAGGGTGGTAACGAGCATGCGGAATCGCCAGAGTGCACGCCGGCCTGCTCGATATGTTGCATGATGCCGCCGATGACGACTTGCTCTCCGTCAGACACCGCATCCACATCCACTTCGACCGCTTGATCCAAAAAACGATCCAGCAAGACGGGTGAATCATTGGAAACGTCTACTGCGCTTTGCATGTATTGGCGCAGCTCGTCCTCGTTATAGACCAACTCCATGGCGCGCCCACCGAGCACGTAGGAAGGCCGGACAATGAGCGGATAACCTATCTCTTCAGCGCGCTGCACACCCTGCTCGGCATTGGAGGCCACGCGGTTTGATGGTTGGCGTAAGCCCAGTTTTTCAACCAACTGCTGAAAGCGCTCTCGATCTTCCGCTCGATCGATGGCATCCGGACTGGTGCCGATAATCGGTACGCCGAGACGGGCCAGATCATCTGCAAGCTTGAGTGGTGTCTGACCGCCAAACTGCACAATAACCCCGGTAGGCCTTTCTGCGTCGACAATGGCAAGGACATCCTCAAGGGTCACCGGCTCAAAGTACAAACGGTCCGAGGTGTCATAGTCGGTGGAGACTGTTTCCGGATTACAGTTCACCATGATGGTTTCATAACCGTCTTCGCGCATCGCAAGTGCTGCATGCACGCAGCAATAATCAAACTCAATTCCTTGGCCAATGCGGTTAGGTCCGCCACCCAACACCATGATCTTTTGTCGGTCCGTTGGGTGCGCTTCGCACTCTTCTTCGTAGGTTGAGTACATGTAGGCGCTGTTTGCAGGAAACTCTGCTGCGCAGGTATCTACTCGGCGGTACGCGGGTTTAACATTTACTGCTTCACGGGCGTCGCGAACCTGCGCTTCTGGGCATCCCAGTAGTTGCGCCAGTCGAGCATCAGAGAACCCCTTTCGCTTCGCTCGTCGCCATGCCTGCTCGCCGAGGTCGGTATAGGATTGTTCACTGAGGAGCGATTCTTCGGCAACGATGTCCTCGATCTCTGCCAAAAACCAAGGGTCGATCTTGGTCAGCTCGAATATGTCCTCCAGCGTAAATCCCACGCGAAAAGCATCGGCCACATGCCAGAGTCTTAGCGTGCTCGGTGTAGCCAATTCTCTCTTCAACACGCTGCGCCATTCGGAATCTTTTGTATCAAGCACCGGATCGAAACCCACCATGCCGATTTCCAGACCTCTTAGCGCCTTTTGTAGAGATTCCTGGAACGTGCAGCCTATGGCCATCACTTCACCAACAGATTTCATCTGCGTTGTTAACCTAGCGTCTGCTTGGGGGAATTTTTCAAAGGTAAACCGGGGGATCTTGGTGACAACATAGTCAATGCTGGGTTCAAAGGAGGCCGGCGTAACTCCGCCGGTTATGTCGTTCTCCAGTTCATCAAGGGTGTAGCCCACCGCGAGCTTTGCGGCGATTTTCGCAATCGGGAACCCCGTCGCCTTCGAGGCCAAAGCCGAAGAGCGCGACACGCGGGGGTTCATTTCAATCACCACCACCCGACCATCGTCTGGATTAATGCCGAACTGAACATTGGATCCGCCAGTCTCAATACCGATTTCGCGAAGCACGGCGATCGATGCGTTACGCAGAATTTGATATTCCTTATCCGTCAGCGTTTGCGCCGGCGCGACGGTAATGCTGTCGCCAGTGTGTACGCCCATCGGGTCGACGTTTTCAATGGCGCAGACGATGATGCAATTGTCTTTTTTGTCTCGCACCACCTCCATCTCGAACTCTTTCCAGCCCAGCAGCGACTCATCAATCAGCAGTTCGCTGGTGGGGGAAAGTTCTAGCCCTCGATGACAAATTTCTTCGAATTCTTGCTTGTTGTAGGCAACCCCTCCCCCGCTACCACCTAAGGTGAACGAGGGGCGAATAACGCACGGGTAACCCAGCTGGCTTTGTACTTGAACGGCCTCTTCCATGCTGTGGGCGATTGCCGAGCGGGGGGTCTCCAGCCCAATGGACTTCATTGCTTTATCAAAACGCTCTCGATCCTCAGCCTTGTCGATGGCGTCTTGGCTGGCGCCAATCATTTGTACACCAAAGCGCTCAAGTACTCCCTCGCTCACCAGATCGAGGGCGCAGTTCAATGCTGTTTGACCGCCCATGGTTGGTAACAGAGCGTCGGGGCGTTCTCGTTCAATGATTCGGCTCACCGTGCGCCACTCGACGGGTTCTACATAGGTCGCATCTGCCATGGAGGGATCCGTCATAATGGTGGCCGGGTTGGAATTCACCAGAACCACTCGGTACCCCTCATCTTTCAGCGCTTTACAGGCTTGAGCCCCGGAATAATCAAACTCACAGGCTTGGCCGATAACGATGGGGCCTGCTCCGAGGATCAGTATCGATTCAATATCAGTACGCTTTGGCATTTAGCTATCTATTCCTGGCGCTCGAGCATTAAGTTGATGAAATGGTCGAACAAGTATCCACAGTCCTGGGGTCCGGGACTCGCCTCGGGGTGCCCCTGGAATCCAAACGCGGGATGATTGAGATGTCGCACGCCCTGCACCGTGCCATCGAACAGCGACTTGTGCGTGCACTTTAAGTGCGCGGGTAAGCTGGCCTCATCGACGGCAAAACCATGGTTCTGGCTGGTAATGACTACCTCTCCGCTGTCGAGATCTTGTACGGGGTGATTGGCGCCATGATGCCCGTGAGTCATTTTTTCCGTTTGGGCACCGCTCGCCAAGGCCAAGAGCTGGTGACCCAAACAGATGCCAAAGAGAGGTATATCACGCTGCAGGAACTCGCGAATTGCCGCGATGGCATAGTCACAGGGTTCGGGGTCGCCGGGGCCATTTGACAGAAAGATTCCGTCCGGATTCATTGCCAGCACATCTTCCGCAGGCGTTTGTGCCGGCACGATGGTGAGGTCGCAGCCTTTGCTGGCTAACAGACGCAAGATATTGCGCTTCACGCCAAAGTCGTAGGCAACCACCTTATGAGTTGCCTCACCCTGCTCGCCATAGCCCTCTTCGAGCGACCAGCATGTTTGTGTCCAACTGCGCTGATTGCCCGTCACTTCCTTGGCAAGGTCCATGCCGGACAGGCCTGCAAACCCTCGAGCCGCCTGCAGGGCTTGTTGCTCGCCTTCCGCTGATGAGGCGGTTTCGCCCGTTAGAATACAGCCGGCCAATGCGCCTTTTTCTCGCAGCAATCGCGTTAGACGCCGAGTATCAACATCGGCTATGGCGACGGTTTTGTGGCTAACAAGATAATCTTGGAGAGATCCGCGCTGACGCCAGCTGCTGACCCGACGGGGCACCTGCCGAATAATCAGGCCGGACGCCCAGATCTGATCCGATTCTTCATCCTCCGGCGTCACGCCCGTGTTACCAATTTGGGGATAAGTCAGCGTCACCATTTGCCGGCAATAGGAGGGGTCTGTGAGGATTTCTTGATAGCCCGTCATGGCGGTATTGAAAACCACCTCACCAACAGTCTGGCCCTCCGCACCGATGGATTGACCGTGGAATACGCTTCCGTCTTCGAGCACTAGTAGGGCAGGTCTCAACAAGAATCCCTTTTTCTGGTCCGTCACCTGTGCAAAACCATCACCTAAGCTCAGTGTTTTGTCACGCCTAACCCGCCTCATCGTTCGCTCGCTGTCGCCTGACAAGGACGCAGGCCAAGGGGCACCTGCCATACGCTTAGAGAGCGTCGGCGAGTGT
>CACMHG010000038.1 GCA_902613475.1 K189A clade bacterium | reverse complement strand
GCTGCAGCAGTTTGCTGAGGTCGCCTACGTGACCGATCACCTAGATTTGCGTCTGCAAACCGTGGGCTTTCAGCGTTTGGACGAGCTGAACATTTCGGACTACAAAGCAAGCCCAGCGCTGCTGTTGGACTATCACAGCAATCCTTTTGAACTAGGTTTCGGATGGGGGCTAATGGCACATGTCGCCGAGTTTGGCCAGCGCTTAGGGCGTTTGTCCAACGTGCACCAGGTTATACCCAATGTCGAGGGCCGCCGAACTCATCTAGAGCCCTCGATCGCTTTCCGTCGGGATTCCCAGTCTGGCTACTGGGCGCTTAGAGGCGGTTACAAATATACCCAGTACGATCTCGACGAACCGA
This sequence comes from K189A clade bacterium, assembly GCA_902613475.1. GTDB lineage: Bacteria > Pseudomonadota > Gammaproteobacteria > Pseudomonadales > Azotimanducaceae > UBA4421. Next base: position 13,812 of record CACMHG010000038.1, on the reverse strand, counting down.
TGCAGAGCGTGGTTTTAGGCCGGACTGGCCTAGAGCGAGAGCCCGATCGGGGTATCGAATTCTTCAGCCTCGATACTGGCTTGTTCCTCGAGCGCGACATCGAATTAGGTACTCGTCAATGGACTCAAACTCTGGAGCCCCGCCTTTTTTATCTGTATCAGGGCTACGAGAATCAAGATGCTCTACCTGTGTTTGATAGCGTCCCGCGCAGCATGGCGTTTGATGCTCTATTTGCTGACAACCGATATGTAGGTTTGGATCGTATTGGAGACGCAGACCGTATGACCCTGGCCGCGACAAGTCGTCTGCTTAACAGTAGCGGACGCGAGCGAGCCGCGATGAGCCTGGCCTACTTACAGCATCTGTCGAGTCCGCGTGTTCAGTTGTTTGGGCGAGCGGATATTGGCGCGGGGGATCTTGTCACAGCGGAACAAACCGTTGAGCTATCGCCGAGAGTACAGCTGCGTGGCTGGCAGCTTTGGCACAAAGACCGAGGCAAGTGGGAAGAGCTACGTGGCTCGGTACACCTGCGCGGATCCGGGCGGAGAGTTTATAATCTTGGCTTTAACCAGCGCGACTGGCTGAACATTAAGCAAGTCGAGCTCTCAACTTATGCGCCGCTAAGCCAGCATCTGGCAGTCACGGCTCGTTGGCACTACGATTTAGAGAGCGAGCGTACCCTTGAAGCGTTTATGGGTTTGGAATACGACGACTGCTGCATCAAGCTTAGACTGATCGCTCGGCAGTACTTGGAGAATCCGAACTATCGGGACTTTGGCATTCCACAGGCGCTCTTACCGGTCAATGACTTGCGCACTGATCGAGGGTTGCTCTTAGAAGTTGAGTTAAAAGGGCTTGCGGGTATCGGCGGTAAGGTAGAGTCCTTGTTGCGCCGCGGCATCTACGGTTACGGTGCACCCTGGGATCGCCGTTAGTATTGATTGGCGGGCGTAGACAAAGATTTACCTGCAAATACAGACACATCAGGAAAAGGAAATTATGCAAAGGCTGAAATTCATCACGGCATACCATGCTGCCGCCATCGCTCGACTGCGTAACTTCGGCACAGTGGCGCTGCTCTCGATGCTGTCATTTAACCTCAATGCAGACTACCAGCGGCTCGAAGCCATTGTCGCGGTTGTAGATGACGACGTAGTGCTCGCCAGCGAGTTGATAGCGCGGCTTGAAACCGTGCGCCGCTCCATGCGCGAGAACAATGTGCAGCTGCCTCCCGGCGATGTGTTGGTCAATCAGATCATGGAGCGCTTGATCATCGAGAACATTCAGATGCAGGAAGCTGAGAAGCGCGGGGTGACCGTAGACGACGAGACCCTCGCCCGAGCCGTTAACAGCTTTGCGAGCAACAACAGTATGACGTTGGAGGAGTTCCGCCAGAACCTGGCGGCAGACGGCACCAACTACCGCCAGTTTCGTGAGGAAATTCGGTCTGAGCTAATTATTACGCGGTTGCAGCGCGCCATGATTAACCGACGCATTTCAATCACCGAGCAAGACGTCCAGGCTTTGCTGAATTCGCCCTTCTATCAGCAGATGTTTTCAGATGAGTATCGCGTTGGGCACATTATGCGCACCTTGGACGACGACGCCTCAGAAGCCGATGCGGAAGCTGCCCTGTCAGAGGCAATGGGATTCGTTCAAGAACTGCGCGATGGTGCAGACTTTGCACAAATGGCAATTGCTAATTCGTCTGCAAGCACGGCGCTGGAGGGGGGTGATCTTGGCTGGCGTCGCGCCGGTGAGTTACCGACACTATTCTCAGATGCAGTGCTTGATATGACGGTTGGTGACATTGAGGGTCCTATCGCAACAGGTGCGACTATCCACATCATCAAGCTGCTAGATCAGCGTGGAGCCGGCACCGAGCGCATGGCCCAAACCAATGTGAGTCACATACTGATTCGACCCTCGGAAATCGTGACGACGGAGCAGGCAAGGGTTCAGGCTCAGTCCATCTATGATCGTATTCAAGCAGGCGAAGATTTTGCTGCATTGGCAAGAGAGTATTCCGAAGATCCCGCCAGTGCACTCAACGGAGGGGAGCTGGGGTGGTCGACTCCAGACCAATTCGTGCCACAGTTTGCCGAGGTCATGGTAGCAGCAGATATCGGCGCAGTCAGTGCACCCTTTGAGAGCGAATTCGGTTGGCATCTGCTTCTTGTTGAAGACCGGCGTGAACAGGATATGAGCGATGAAGCACGGCGCAACATGGCAATGGATTTGCTTTTTCGACGCCGATTTGAAGAAGAGCGTCAGGAGTGGCTTAAAGAAATTCGCGATGAAGCGTTCGTAGAACTGCGCCTAAACGAGAGCTAACGATGATCGCCATAACGCCTGGTGAGCCTGCCGGGATTGGCCCGGACTTGGTTATTCAGGCGGTTCAGCGAGATAGGCCAGCCTGCATGATAACCGTCGCCGACGCCAACATGCTGCAGCAGCGTGCCGCGATGCTCGGGCTGCTACTCGATATCAATGAGCGTTTAGATGCGCCAAGCAAGCAAGCGGGTCATCTTACTGTTCTGCATATCCCGCTTGCCGAGAAAGTTGTTCCGGGTAGTTTGAATGTCGCCAATGCTAGCGGCACCCTGCGAGCCTTGGATCGAGCCATTCAAGGCTGCATGAGTGGCGAGTTTGCGGCTCTGGTAACCGGCCCGATGCAAAAGTCCGTCATGATGCAAGCAGGCTATGATTTTACTGGCCACACAGAGCATCTCGCCAAGCAGGCGAGGGTTGAGGATGTGGTAATGATGCTGGCAAGCGATGTTATGCGTGTCGCCTTGGCGACTACTCATTTGCCGCTGCAGGCCGTTTCAGCGCATCTGACCGAGGTCCTGCTGGAGCGGCGTTTGCGGATTCTGCATAAGGCTCTGCAATCTCAGTTTGGTCTGCGGGATCCGCGGATACTGGTTTGCGGTCTTAACCCTCACGCGGGTGAATCGGGCCACATGGGGCGTGAAGAGATCGATGTTATCGAGCCGGTGTGCGAGCGCCTGCGGGCATCGGGTATGACGATCCAGGGGCCGCTTCCAGCAGATACGCTGTTTACGTCAAAGTATCTGGAATCTGCGGATGCCGTCATGGCGATGTTCCACGATCAAGGCCTGCCCGTGCTGAAATATTCGGGGTTCGGTCGTGCGGTGAACATTACGCTGGGTTTGCCCTTTATTCGCACGTCTGTCGATCATGGCACGGCCCTGGATCTGGCGGGCAGAGGCGACGCCGATTCAGGATCCTTTGCCGCCGCGATGGCCGCTGCGGCGGACTTAGTCACGGGAAGCCATGCAACCGCGTAAACGATTTGGGCAGCATTTTTTAAAGGATGCTTCCATCCTGCAGCGTATTGCCGACGCCGTTGCAATCCAGCCAAAACACCATGTCTTTGAAATTGGACCTGGCCAAGGGGCGCTTACACAGTACTTGCATCAACCGTCGCTAGCCCGCTACCTCGCGGTGGAAATCGATCGTGATTTGGCGCCGTTGTTGCCCGGGAAATTCCTGGGGATAGAGGTGCTGCAACAAGATGTTCTGCGAACAGACCTAACATCCGCGTTAGCAATGGGAGCTAAGACCCAGCCTTGGCGTGTGGTGGGTAACCTTCCCTACAATATTTCCTCGCCTTTAATCATGCGGCTGCTGGACCATGTGCTGGCGCACCCGGGCAATATTCAAGATATGCATTTCATGCTACAGAAAGAAATGGCTGAACGCCTGAGCGCCCAGCCGGGTAGCAAGGCTTGGGGTCGGCTGAGCGTGATGACCCAAATAACCGTCGACGCTGAATACTTATTCGATGTGCCCCCGCAGAGTTTTGACCCGCCGCCAAAGGTTGATTCCTCCATCATCCGGTTAACACCCATAGCCCATGATGCCCTGCCCGTGCCGCGCAAAAGTTTGGACAAAGTGTTGCGGCTCGCCTTTGCGGCTCGCCGAAAACGCATGTCTAATGCACTAAAAACACTGCAGCTGGATTGGTCGGGTCTGGCTGTTGATCCAGGAAAACGGGCAGACGATGTGACCATTGATGAGTTTCTAGCCATTGCCGAGCAGTCTCAAGCAATGCAGCGAGCGACCCAGACCAAGGGCGAGCCGGGAGTAGCATATTGACCGAACAAAATTTGCAGCAAGCCATCGAGGTGTCCGTGCAGGTGCACTATCTCGACATCGAATCTTCAAGTGAGGAAGAGCGATATGCCTTCGCGTACACCATCACCATAAGCAATCGTGGTGCGGTGCCTAGTCAGCTGTTGAATCGACGCTGGATCATTACCGATGGTCGTGGTGAGGTTCAGGAAGTTGCCGGACCCGGTGTTGTAGGCCAGCAACCACGGCTGAGTTCAGGGGAACAGTTCACGTACACCAGCGGGGCAGTGCTTAAGACGCCGGTGGGCACCATGGAAGGGACTTATCAGTTTTGCATCGATAGCGGCGAGCTTTTCGACGTACCCATACCCGTATTTTCCTTGCGCGTTCCCAACATGGTGCATTAAACCGATGGCGGTTTACGCAATAGGCGATATCCAAGGTTGCTGGCGAGAGCTCAAGGCCTTGATGAAGAAGCTCAACTTCAAAGACAGTGACGAACTATGGCTAGCGGGCGATCTAGTCAACCGTGGCCCAGATTCGCTCAAAGTTCTGCGCAAACTGCGTGATATGGATCGACAGACGCGGATCGTATTGGGCAATCATGATCTGCATTTTTTGGCCATCGTGTTTGGTGGTCATAGCGCTGGAGCGAAGGATACGTTCACAGAGCTGCTACGCGCTGACGATGTAGAGGATCTTGCCCATTGGCTGCGCAGACAAAAATTACTTCATCGGGATCACGGCTACCTAATGACCCATGCCGGTCTGCCAGGCTGCTGGAGTGTCCCCCAAGCCCAGGAATTAGCGCGGGAGGTGGAGTCGGTCATCGGGCAGTCGGATGAGGTGGCCGCCACGGCGGAAATTTCTTATCGCAGGTTCTTTGCTGATATCTATGGCAATAGACCTGCTGTCTGGCGTAACGATTTGCAGGGCATGGATCGACTGCGCTGTATCGTCAACTATCTGACTCGCATGCGCCTATTGGATAGTGCTGGCGCCATGGACTTTGCACAAAAGGGTGCACTGCAAGATGCTCCTGCAGGTTTGAGGCCTTGGTTTGACGACCAGCGCATTGAGGCGTTCGAGGAAACTCTATTGTTCGGGCATTGGGCATCGCTAGACGGAGAGACCGGTACGGAAAAATGTATCGCGTTAGACACTGGATGCGTATGGGGAAGAGAGCTCACGGCCTATGCGCTGGAACAGCAGTGCAAAATTACCCAAGCCGCGCTACCCAGGTCGTGAAATTGTGAGCGAGAAACTGGACATCTATCTTGTTGGTGGTGCGGTCCGCGATGCCCTGATCGCCAGTAAGCGCCCAGCTACGGGTCAAGGAACCTCGGCAACCACGAGTGATCGCGATTGGGTGGTGGTGGGATCGACGCCCCAGCAGATGTTGGATCTTGGATACACTCCAGTCGGCAAGGACTTTCCCGTATTTTTGCACCCCCACAGCAAGGAGGAGTACGCACTTGCTCGAACAGAGCGCAAGCAGGGTTCTGGCCACAAAGGATTCAGCATCGATGCCAATCCATCGGTAACGCTATATGAAGATCTGGGTCGGCGGGATCTCACCATTAATGCCATTGCCCAGGATGCGAGAGGGAATCTAATTGATCCTCACCAAGGCCAGGCTGACATTGCCGCAGGGCTTCTCAGGCATGTGTCCCCGGCGTTTACAGAGGATCCGCTGCGAGTGTTTCGGGTGGCGCGCTTTGCGGCGCAGCTGCCCGGATTCTCGGTTGCCGACGACACCCAGGCCTTGCTGAGGCATATGTGTCAGAACGGCGAACTTGAGACCCTGTCAGCCGAGCGCGTCTGGCAGGAATTCGTTAAGGCGTTAACGGCACCAAACCCTGTAAGATTTTTCGAAGTGCTTGAGGCCTGCGAAGGTCTTTCTTACTGGCTGCCAGAGTGCGCAGGTCTAGCGGCAGAAACCCTGGCAACAGGTCACCCAGATCCTGCAGCTCGCTTCGCCCTGCTGCCAATACCCGCGCTAGGCCTAGCCAATATCGTGGCGCGCCTGCGCGGCCCAAATCGTTACGCTGCATTGGCGGCGGATCGGCACGCCTACTTGGCGATGCTCGAGCAGTGGCCCCATATTGATCCCTCTGCCGTTTACCGAATGCTAGAAAAGTTAACAGCGACTCACGCTGATGATCGATTGCTTCAGGTTGTTGATTTGATTGAATCTACCGCGATGCGCGCGAAGCTCATGGAGGAACTGCCAAAACTCTTGGCGCAGCTTAGACAAATCGGCCTACCGGACAAAGAAGCAGATCAGCTTCGGGGAGCTGCCTACGGCGAGGCACTGTCAAAAATGAGGCAAGACCACCTCTCCCAGTACCTCATGCAGGAAAGGAGAAAATCTCAAGCCGAGTTCGAGCGATAAATCTCGACGCCAACTGCGGTGGCGGCGGCTACGGCTTGTGGCTTCTCCACCCTTACGCAAACACCTGCAACATGGGGTCTTGCTAGACAAAGTGCAGCCAAGTCCTCCACTAAGGTTTCAATCAGGAGGTACTCTCCAACGATTGTTAGCTCTGCTGCAACGTCAGCGAGCGCGGCATAGTCCACGGCATCTGCTATATCCTTGGTTTGTGCAGGGTGCCTCGTATTGGTGAATACCGTGATATCAATGTGCACCGGTTGAGGCGTAACGCGCTCTGTTGGGAGTATGCCTAGAATGGCTTCGACCACGAGTTGACGAATAATGACTTTGTCACCGAACGAATCATCTATTTTCATATGGGTGTGAGCTCGGTCATGGGCCAACGAGGGCGGGTGTGTATGCCAAGGGTTTCACGAGCACCTGAGCGCAATCGTAGGGCGCCCGCATAGGCAATCATGGCGCCATTATCGGTACACAAATCCAATGGCGCATAAACGACTTCGGCCTGGAGCTTTTCCTCCAGCTCTGCCCGTAGGCGTTTGTTTGCGCTGACGCCGCCGGCAATGATCAGCTGAGTTGCCCCGGTTTGCTCGATGGCTCGACGGCATTTGATGACCAAGGTATCCACAGCAGCAATCTCAAAGGCTGCTGAGACGTCTGCGATATCTTGTTGACTGATGGGCGCAAGACTTTGCACTGTATTGAGCGCATAGGTTTTGAGGCCACTAAAGCTGAAGTCCAATCCAGGACGGTCAGTCATCGGTCGAGGAAAACGGAATCTCTGGCTATCCCCGCGTTCCGCCTCAGCAGCAATCTTAGGGCCGCCGGGATACCCAAGCCCGAGAAGTTTGGCGGTTTTATCGAACGCCTCGCCCGCGGCATCGTCAACAGATTCTCCCAAGATGTCGTAGTCGCCCAAACCTTTGACGTGAACCAGTTGCGTATGTCCCCCAGAAACCAGCAGCGCAACAAATGGCAGGCCTAGGTCTTGGGCCCCACGGTTGATAAGCGGCGCAAGCAGATGAGCTTCCATGTGATGAATGCCGAGTGCGGGAATGTTGAGCGACCAGGCCAAACTCTTCGCAAAAGACGCGCCAACCAGAAGTGCACCCATCAGGCCAGGCCCAGCGGTATAGGCAATCGCGTCTAGGTCATTGAGCGTCTTGCCAGCCTCCTCCAGTACTCGGTGAGTCAGCGGAGTGATTTTGCGCACATGGTCGCGGGACGCTAATTCCGGAACAACACCGCCATAGTCTGCGTGCAGAGCCACCTGACTGTGGAGGGCTTGTGTGAGCAGGCCTAGCTTGCTGTCGTACAGCGCAAGACCAGTCTCGTCACAGGAACTTTCGATGCCAAGAACTAACATGGGTACATGATACAAAAATGCCCCCCGCACTGTCGCATCGACCTGCCTTGGATTGTCGAGCCACCATCTATGACAGTCTGCTATCGGGGTTGCCGCACAATTGGCCACTGTGTAGAATCCACGCCCGCATCGGAAACAAGTTGAAACATGCCTCACGTTAGAGTCAAAGAGAACGAGCCCTTCGACATAGCGTTGCGACGCTTCAAGCGCTCCTGTGAAAAAGCAGGTGTATTGAGCGAAGTCCGACGTCGAGAGTTTTATGAAAAGCCCACAGCTATGCGCAAGCGCAAGGCAGCGGCAGCAGTTAAGCGCCACATCAAGAAGCTGCAGCGCGAGTCACGAAAGTTCGAGCGCTCCTATTAACTAGAGTAATACGAGCTTCATGAGTCGATAGGCGGGCCACAACCCTGCTGAACAAAAGCCCCTCACGCAGGGGCTTTTTTGTGGGCGTAACATTTTGACCTGTCGATCTCGTTGGTATGACCTAGAATAGATACTTACTCATCACACGGCTGGAGGCGATATGTCCGCGCTGAAAGAAACACTGAATCGGGCCACCAAGGAAGCCATGAAGGCTCGGGATAAGAATCGGGTAGCAACCTTGCGGATGGTCAATGCCGAGCTCAAGCGCATTGAGGTCGATGAGCGACGAGACCTGAGTGACGAGGACGTCTTTGCGGTGCTTAATAAAATGCTGAAACAACGCAAGGACGCCATGGCACAGTTTCAGGACGCCAAGCGCGAGGATTTAGCCGCGGTAGAGGCTTATGAAATCGGTGTGATCGAAGCTTTTTTGCCGGCACAGATGGACAGCGATGAGCTGCAGAAATTTGTTGCTGCACTTGTCACTAAGTCTGGTGCGCAGGGTATGCAGGATATGGGTAAGGTGATGGGTTTGCTCAAAAGCGAAGGCCAGGGCCGAGTCGATATGGGGAAGGCGAGCGCCCTCGTGAAAGCTCAACTGGCAAGTCTGTAGGACGTCCTACTGTTTGCACCCTAGCGGCCGGCGCTGACGAACTGGCAGCGCTATCCGATCCCTGTGCTATGCTTTTTTTCTAAACGCTCTATGGGTAGTGTCTTGGCGGGCTTAATACCACAGTCCTTTATTAACGATTTAATCGACCGCGCCGATATTGTCGACGTGGTTGGCAGCCGCATCGCGCTGAAAAAAAGTGGCAAGAACTACTCGGGGTTATGCCCCTTCCACGATGAAAAGTCCCCCTCCTTCTCAGTCAGCCCTGACAAACAATTTTTCCATTGCTTTGGCTGCCAAGAGAGCGGTAGCGCTCTGACCTTTCTCATGAAGTACGAACGAATGGAGTTTGTGGAGGCAGTAGAGACGCTTGCTAAGGATTTGGGACTCACCGTTCCCAGAGAGAAATCCAATCGCAACTATGTAGAAGTTGATCAGCGCATCTTCCAGGCCCTCGAAAAGGCTGAGCGGGTTTATAAGCAGCGGCTGCGCGGCATGCCTGTCGCCGTCGACTATTTGAAAGGACGCGGTCTCACCGGCGTAACGGCCAGAGACTTTGGTATTGGGTATGCACCGGAAGGCTGGCACTCCCTCAGCGAGGTTTTGCTGGACGAGGATGTGAGCGCTGAGGTCATGCTAAAGGCGGGTCTTACGATCAAAAACGACAGCGGCAGAGTTTATGACCGCTTTCGGCATCGCATCATGTTCCCAATACGCGACGTCCGGGGACGCGTGATTGGCTTTGGCGGCCGTAAACTCGGCGACGAAGAAGGCCCTAAGTATCTCAATTCACCGGAGACCCCGGTGTTTGCCAAAAACCAGGAACTCTACGGTTTATACGAAGCGCGCAAGGCTCTGCGCAGCATTGATCGATTACTGGTGGTCGAAGGATATATGGATGTAGTCGCTCTGGCGCAGCGAGGCTTTCGCAATGCGGTGGCCACCCTGGGCACTGCTACCGGTGAAGCGCACTATCAAAAGCTGTATCGCTACACAGACGAAGTCGTCTGTTGCTTCGACGGCGATAAAGCAGGTCGAGCTGCAGCGTGGCGCGCCCTCGAAAGTGCCTTGCCCGTGTTAAACGAACACCGGCAGCTGAAATTCGTGTTTCTCCCAGACGGCGAAGATCCCGATTCGCTGGTGCGTGATCAAGGTGCTGAGGCGTTCTCAGAATTTTTGCAAAACGCCACGCCGGGTATTGAGTATTTATTCAACAAGTTGGGTGAGGGGCTTGATCTGCAAAGCTTAGACGGGCGCGCGCGCTTCATGGGCCTAGCGAACCCCTACGTTGAGAAAATCCCTGCCGGCATTCTGCAAGAGCTCGTGAGAAAGCGCGTGCGAGAGATTGGTGGAATGGACACAGGGACGATCAGGCCTGCGCGGAGCGAATCGAAACCGCGGATGAGTGTGCCTGATGATGGCGAATTTGGCCCCGTCTTAGCCCAGCGCTTGATTGGAATGCTGCTCAAAGCACCAAACCTCTGGAGCGAGCTAGACAAGAGTACCCAGGCAGAATTGTTGGCACGCCATAAGGAATTGGGTGTGCTCGGTCGCTTGGTCAGTTTGCTTGATACCCAGCCGGAGTCGGATACCAACGAGATATTGATCGCTTGGCCTGACGAGGGAGAGCAGAAACGGCTTATTGAATTGGCGAAAAAGCCTATGGCTTCCAGTGCTCAAGCATGGCGGCAAGAGTTTTTGGATGGATCCGCGCACTTACTTCGCCAGCGCGAAAGATCTAAGCGTCAGCAGCATATTGCTGAGCTCAAGGCCTTGGGTGAAGAAGATAAATTGCGTGACCTGCTGCCAAGCAAATCGCGACTCGGCGATAACCTGAGCTAATGTTTGGATCAATTTTTGCGACATATAGCGCGAATGATGGGCCGATAAGAGCATTGATCTAGCGTCGCTCGCTTACCGTTGTTATAATTGTTCGTCGACCCACGCAGATTGGACAAATCGACAGGCTTTGGACCATCCGCCAAGACGTTAAGTAAGGACTTTGGCGCGCTTCCCCGTCCACCTCACTCAGCCTCCATTTGCGTTTCGCTCCCAATCGGGAGATGCGGCTCCTGCAGTGTAAAGGAGGGTAAACACATTGCGCTCAAAGGCTTACGGCGATGGCCGACAAGCCTGATCACATTGGTACACTCGGGGTAGGGCAGGCACGACAGAATTTGTGTGACCAAGCCCATGGGCACCCCTCGATTCGGACAAAAACAGTTGCAAATGTCGTTGCAAAAAGTTGGGAAGATATGAACAAACAAGTCACTACTGCGCAGCAGCAATCTCGTCTTAAAGAGCTGATCGCCAAGGGTAAGGAACAAGGCTATCTCACCTATGGTGAGGTCAACGATCATTTGCCCGACGATATTTCCGATCCGGAGCAGATTGAAGACATCATTCGTATGATCAACGACATGGGCATTACGGTGTATGAAACCGCGCCTGATGCCGATGATTTGTTATCCACTGAAGAAAATACCGCCGATGAGTTGGCCGCAGAAGAGGCCGCCGCCGCTCTTGCGGCGGTGGAGACGGAAGCGGGCCGCACCACAGATCCAGTGCGCATGTATATGCGTGAAATGGGCACAGTAGAGCTGTTGACCCGGGAAGGCGAAATTGCCATTGCCAAGCGCATTGAAGAGGGCCTGCGCGATATGCTCACTGCTCTTGCTAGCTACCCAGGCACGGTAGAGTATTTGCTTGAAACCTACGCGGAAGTGGTGAAAGAGGAAAAGTTGGCAGATCTGCTCGTAGGGTATTTAGACCCAACAGATAATGTGCCTGCTGCGACGCAAATTGGTGCGGATGGCCCGATTCAAAAGGATGACGATGATGAGGACGACGAGCCGAAGGGGCCAGATCCGGTCGAAGCCAAAAGGCGTTTTTCACTTCTAAAGCGGCAGTTCAATAAGTTCAACAAGCTGGTTGAAGAGAAGGGTAAGAACAGCAAGGAAGTGCAGGCCCAGCAGATTAAGCTGGCGGAAGCCTATTGCTGCTTCAAATTGGTACCCAAGCATTTTGATTACATGGTCTCACTGGCGAGAGACTCGCAAGAGGTTGTCAGGCATCAAGAACGGTTGATCCAAAACGCCGTGGTGCGCCGCGCCCGGGTGCCTCGAGATATTTTCCGCAAGGAATACATGGGCAGCGAAGTCAGCGTTACCTGGATTAATAAAATCAGCAAAATGAAGAAGGAATACGCGACGGGACTGGAAGCACAGCGGGACGATATTCTACGCTGCCAGAAGAAACTCAAGGCATTGAGTAAGATTACCGAGTTGTCCGTATCAGAAATTAAGGACATCAATCGTCGCGTTTCCTTGGGTGAAGCGAAGGCGCGTCGCGCTAAAAAAGACATGGTCGAAGCCAACCTGCGTTTGGTGATCTCAATTGCAAAGAAATACACCAACCGCGGACTGCAGTTCCTCGATCTGATTCAGGAGGGCAACATTGGCCTCATGAAGGCGGTCGATAAGTTTGAGTATCGACGCGGCTACAAGTTCTCGACTTATGCGACATGGTGGATTCGCCAAGCAATTACCCGCTCCATCGCAGACCAAGCTCGAACCATTCGTATACCTGTGCACATGATCGAGACCATCAACAAGCTCAACCGTGTGTCGCGGCAAATGCTCCAGGAGATGGGCCGGGAGCCTACGCCTGAAGAGCTTGGTGAGCGTATGGAGATGCCCGAAGAAAAAGTGCGTCGGGTGCTCAAAATCGCGAAAGAACCCATTTCAATGGAGACACCGATCGGTGACGATGAAGACTCGCACCTTGGCGACTTCATTGAGGACAATACGATCGGCTCGCCGATTGACTTGGCTACTGGTGAAGGCTTACGTGAGGCGACGAAGGACGTGCTTGGCGGCCTGACGGCACGGGAATCTAAAGTGTTGCGTATGCGCTTTGGCATAGACATGAACACCGACCATACGCTGGAAGAAGTGGGCAAGCAGTTTGATGTAACCCGCGAGCGTATACGTCAGATCGAAGCCAAGGCGCTTCGTAAGCTGCGTCACCCGAGTCGTTCAGAGCACTTGCGTAGTTTTCTGGACGAGAGTTTGGAGGGCGGTAAAGGACGTAACGTTTAAGCCGCGTGCTAGCCCGGCGGGGTTAGCAAGGAGAAATTGGGCCTATAGCTCAGTTGGTTAGAGCAGTGGACTCATCAAAATGGTGCGCCTGATTCCGAAAGGGTCAGGATGAACGGGATGAATTCAGGGAAACCGTAGTCGAGCTTCGGCGCGACCGGCAATCCTGAGCCAAGCCGACAGTACACTGTCGGAAGGTGCAGAGACTACCTGAGAGCAGGTCGCTTCACAGATGAAGCACCGAGAGCTCTTAATAACAGGCAAGAGCGTCCCGCTCCCTAACGCAGCGCGCTGGCGAGGGAGATGAGATAGTCCGCACACGGTTGAAAAACCGTGAGAATGTGAATCCATTGGTCCCAGGTTCGAGTCCTGGTGGGCCCACCAATTTCTCTTCCAAAGACCTCTGTCGAGGTCTTGGGAAGACCATAAACACCTGTTTTTATTGGATTAATAGTCCCAAAAGATCTCAAAGCGTCTCGCTACATCTCACACGTCTGACGGTATATTTGACGGTATAAGTCGTAATTTCCGCACCTTCAGGTAAAATATACCGACACTTACGAAAGAGCTTGAGATGGCGAAGTTAACGGCTACGGGCGTAAGAAACGCAGGCGCTGCGACAAAAAGCTACAAACTGGCAGACGGTGGTGGCTTGTATCTCTTCGTTAATACTAAGGGAGCCAGGTACTGGCGCTACGACTATCGCTTTGCAGGGGCCCGAAAGACCCTCGCCTTAGGCGTTTATCCAGAGGTCAGTCTAAAAGACGCGAGAGAACGTCATGCAGGCGCTCGAGAGATGCTGGCCAACAACCTCGATCCAAGCGCCCAGAAGAAGCTTCAAAAGCTACACGCTGATGTGGAAGCCAATAATACGTTCGCAGCA
>CACMHG010000037.1 GCA_902613475.1 K189A clade bacterium | reverse complement strand
CCAGCGGATCAAGGCCGCCCTCGATTCCTGAGAACGTTTTCGTGTGAGGGGTAGGCGTGTGAGGTGTAGGCGTGGGAGGACAGATCATGACGAATGACAGCCCGCAGCTCGTCGAACTGCAAAAAATGCTGCAGGAAGATAAGGCGGAGTGGGTGGAGTCCCTCGACGCCATCGTTGAGCAGTATGGGGCCGCGGGCGCCCGAGAGATTTTGCGCAGCCTGCAAAACCATGTGCTTAGCCTCAATATCTCCCTGGACGAAGCAACGCTAAATACGCCGTATCGAAATTCGATTCCTCCAGATGATCAACCCGCTTATCCCGGTGACATCGAACACGAAGAGAAAATCGAAAAGGTACTGCGCTGGAACGCCATCGCCATGGTACTCAGAGCGCAAGACAAGGGCATAGGCGTTGGCGGGCATATCGCAACCTATGCTTCTTGCGCCACTATGCTAGAGGTGGGCTTCAACCACTTTTTCCAGGGCGCTGGACCCAGCAACGATCGTGGCTCGGCGGATATGTTTCTGCCCCAGCCCCATGCGGCGCCGGGCATTTATGCGCGCGCCTATCTAGAGGGACGTCTAACCCAGCAGCAGCTTGAGAATTACCGCCAAGAACTCGCCGGCGGAGGCGGACTGTCTTCCTATCCTCACCCGCGCAGCATGCCGGACTTTTGGGAACTGCCCAACGCGTCCATGGGACTATCAACCCCAGCGGCAATTTATCAGGCACGGTTCGCGAAATACCTAGAAAACCGCGGCATGAAAGAAAAAGCCAGCGGCAAGGTTTGGTGCTTTATCGGCGATGGTGAGGCAGATGAGCCCGAGGTTTTAGGCACCATCAACATCGCATCTCGGGAAAAACTCGACAATCTTATATTGGTTGTTAACTGCAATTTGCAGCGCCTCGACGGTCCGGTGCGGGGCAACGGCAAGATCATTCAGGAACTCGAACGCACCTTTCGAGGGGCGGATTGGAACGTCCTTAAGGTGATCTGGGGCAGTGGCTGGGACGCATTGCTGGCCCGTGATGACGATGGCGTGCTGCAAAAACGTATGGACGAATGCCTGGATGGTGACTATCAGATGTATTCGGTTCTTCCTGGCGACGTGCAGAGAGAGCACTGGGTGGAAGGCAATCCAAGGCTCGAACAAATGATGAACACCCTGACTGACGAGGAGGTACGGGCCATCAAACGCGGAGGGCAGGATCAGAAGAAAATCTATGCTGCCTTTGCCAAGGCCAGTGCTGCGCGGGGCAAGCCCACGGTGATTCTGGTGAAGACGGTCAAGGGCGATAGCATGGGTGCTCAGGGTAAGAATACGGCGCATCAGTACAAGAATATGTCCGCGGACGAGCGCATTAAAATCGCTGCGGAACTGGGTATTCCTCTCACCGCAGAGCAGGCGGCGAATGCCGAGTTTTACCGCCCTGATGCCGATGCGCCGGAAATGGCCTATCTGCATGCGCGAAGAGCCGGCAACGGCGGTTGGGTTCCCAACCGCCATGTAGATTGCGCAAATCTCGAAGTACCGGCATTGGCGGCCTTTGCGGAGTTTCTTAGCGGCAGCGGTAAGCGCGAAGTGTCGACCACCATGGTGATGGTGAGATTGTTGTCGAGCATGCTGCGCATGCCTGAACTTGGGCGCTACGTCGTGCCCATCGTCCCCGATGAGGCGCGTACCTTTGGCATGGACGGGCTGTTCAAAGTTGCGGGCATCTATTCACATGACGGCCAGAAGTATCGTCCGGTGGATGCAGACAGTCTGTTGCCTTACCGCGAGGCCAGCGACGGTCAAATTCTGCAGGAGGGAATTTGCGAGGTAGGTGCCATGGCTTCCTTTATGGCTGCGGGTAGCGCCTATGCGGTTCATGGCCTGCCGATGATTCCTTTTTATATTTTCTATTCCATGTTCGGAATGCAGCGCGTCGGGGACATGGTATGGGGCTGCGGCGATATGATGTGTAAGGGTTTTTTGCTTGGCGGCACCGCCGGCCGAACCACCCTCAACGGCGAGGGCTTGCAGCATCAAGACGGTCACTCACATGTGCTCGCCAGTACGGTGCCCAGCATGCTCAGTTACGATCCTGCCTTTGGCTATGAGCTGGCGATTATCGTGCGTGAGGGCATGCGCCGTATGTATGTTGAGCAAGAAGACATCTTTTACTATCTGACGCTGTATAACGAAAATTACCTGATGCCGGATATGGCCCGCGTTATCGAGCAGGGCGGAATCTCACAGGATCGGCTTGTTCAGGGTGTTCTGGATGGGGGCTATTGCTTCGACGCCGCTAGCTCCAACGCCGATATTCATTTGTTGGCGAGCGGCAGCATGCTGCAGCAGGCTATTCTTGCTAAGTCCGAGCTGCAGCTGCTTGGCTATGCGGTTGATATTTGGAGCATGACAAGTTTTGTGGAGCTGCAGAGAGACGCCTTGGCAGTCGCCGCAGCTAACCGGCAGAACCCAGAGGCGCCAGTTCGAACCAGCAAACTGTCGCAAATGTTTGGTGATGCCACCGGTGCAGTGATTGCGGTGACCGACTACATGGCTAGCTTGGCTCAGGGTATTGCAGCTTGGATGCCAGAGGGTTACGAAGTGCTGGGAACCGACGGTTTTGGTTTGTCCGAATCTCGCCCTGCGCTGCGCGCGCACTTTGAGGTGGATGCTGCCGCCATTGTGAAAGCCGCGCTGGCCAATCTGTACCGGCAGGGGATAATCGACCAAGAAAAATTGCACGCACACAGGCGCTAGTTTGTTGAAAATGCGAGTTATTGATGCGCCAAAGAAGGTCGGCAGCTTAATAAGAACGTTTGCTGAAAAAGAACGGTAGCGTAAGAGAGGAGGGGCAATGGAGAGCTTTGAGAACAAAATTGCTGTGGTTACCGGAGGGGGTACCGGCATGGGGCGAGAACTTGTTTGTCAGCTGATCGCAGCGGGCGCACATGTCGCCATGTGTGATGTCTCGCAAGAGAATATGGATGAAACGCGGCGCCTCGCTGCTGCCAGCGAACAACGCCTGACGGACCATTTGTGTGATGTGAGCAGCGAGACGCAAATGCTCGCCTTTCGCGACAAGGCATTGGAGCAGCATCAATCCGACCATATCAACTTATTATTTAACAATGCGGGGATTGGAGGTGGCGGATCCTTTGTCGAGGGTGACCGTGACGAATGGGAGCGCACCTATGCGGTTTGTTGGGACGGAGTGTACCTAGGATGTCGGGCCTTTATGGACGCTCTGGTCGCCAGTGATGAAGGCCATATCGTCAACACCAGTTCTGTCAATGGATTCTGGGCTAGCCTGGGTACAACGCAAGCGCATACGGCTTATGCGGCGGCAAAGTTCGCGGTTAAGGGTTTTACCGAAGCGCTGATTACCGATCTTCGACTCCATGCACCTCATGTACACTGCAGCGTCGTTATGCCTGGGCATATCGGCACGTCGATCATGGAGAATTCCTCTAAGGTACTTGGCAGACCGTGGGGTATGGAGCTGCCGGATGAGGAGGTCGCTGTAGTACGTGAACGCATGCTTGCCGCTGGCCTTCCAGTGGGCAACGTGCCAGATGACCATATTCGTCAAATGCTTGCAGACCGAGCGGAAGCTTTCCGCACCCAGGCGCCAACGACAGCGGCGGCGGCGGCCAACGTGATACTCGACGCGGTGCGCAATAAGCAGTGGCGGGTACTTGTTGGGCAAGACGCACGGGACTTAGACCGCTTGGTTCGAGAGGCGCCAGAGGAAGCCTACGAAAAAAGCATGATTGAAAAGATCAACGCGCTGAATCATCTTGGCGCCTTGATCTAGTCATTGCCGGGGGTGTAAACAGCGCCCGGGGATTCGGCAAGTAAATCTAGTTTCACAATTTAAGGGGGAGAGTATGGCTAGCCAAAGCCGGGATGCCGCCATTGTTGGCATTCATGAATATCCGTCGAGAGACGTGGAGGGCAGGGTAAATGCCCTACAGATCAAGGCGGCGAGCGCCGCCAAGGCACTGGCTGACGCGGGCCTGACCTGGTCCGATGTAGATGCCATATACGACGCCGGTGAAGGCGGGCCCATGAGCGGCCTGATGATTTCCGAGTACTTTGGCATCAAGCCCACGGTAATGGATACCACTGGGGTGGGCGGTAGTTCCTACGAGTTCCATGCGGCCCATGCGCTTCGGGCGATCCGAGAAGGCAAGGCCAAGGTGGCGTTGCTTACCTACGGCTCAACAGCCCACAGCAATGCCATGGCCATTGGCGCTGGTGGCCGAGGCGGCGGTATCAGCCCTGGCGACAACATGGAGACCTTTGCGGGTCAGACGCTTATTGCTAACTACGCCATGGTGGCTCAACGGCATATGCACCAGTACGGCACCACGAGTGAACAGCTAGCAGAGATCTCAACCGCCACGCGGTTTCACGCCATGCGCAATCCAGAAGCAGTTCAGGCCATGACAGATCTAGATTTCGTGGGCATCCAGGAGACCACGATCGAAGATGTGGTCAATTCACGGATGATCGCCGATCCCCTGCATTTGCTCGAATGCTGCATGGTGTCCGATGGTGGTGGGGCAGTAGTGATCGCGAGCGCAGATGTTGCCGCAAACTGCAAAAAGTCACCTGTGTGGATATTGGGCACAGGGGAGGCGACGAAATATCCCGCAAACGGTGCCGACATCACCACGTCCGCAGGAGCGCAATCCGCGCCTATCGCCTTTGCTGAGGCCGGTGTTAGTCCAGCCGAGATCGATATCGCGATGATTTACGACTCGTTCAGTATCACCGTTTTGGCCTTGCTTGAAGACCTTGGGTTCTGTGCCAAGGGGGAAGGGGGTGCCTGGGTTGAAGGTGGTCGACTGCGTTTTGATCGACCCAATGACGGACCCGCCTTGAACACCGACGGTGGTGGGCTGTCGTCAAATCATCCCGGTATGCGCGGTATTTTCTTGTTGTTGGAGGCTACTCGACAGCTGCGAGGCGAATCTACCTCGCAGGTGGCGGATGCCCGTTTGGCCATCGCCCACGGCAATGGCGGCATGCTGGGAGCACGACATTCTGCAGCTTCGGTAATTTTGGGGAGGGACTAACAATGAGTGATAGCAACACAGAAAAGAAAGTACCAACGCGCCCATTGCCCAAACTCAACGAGTTGGATACCGGTGAATTTTGGCAGGCGACTGCAAACAAAGAGTTTCGTTACCAGCAGTGCGCAAACTGCGGCACCATCGTGTGGCATCCGCGTGCTCACTGTACCGGCTGTGTTGATGGAGACCTGCGGTGGAAAGTATCGGCAGGTAAGGGGACGATTTATTCGTTCAGTGTTGTGCGCCTGAGCTATCACCCCTTCTTTTGCACGAAGGTTCCCTATGCCGTGGCCTACGTGGATTTAGATGAGGGTCCCAGATTCCTCACCAACGTTACCGGCATTGATGATCCACTGACCGATGTTCGCGTAGGACAGCGTGTGGAGCTGGCTTGGGAGGAGCATGACGAGCTATCCATACCCCTGGTCAGGCCTGCATAGCATTCCTAACAAAAATAGAGTGGTTTTCGAATAAAGCCCCGCCCATTGGCGGGCCTTTCCAGATACCCAAGTTGACCAACCCCTATTTGAAACTACGAGTCGCTGGCCTGGATCTTGACCGCTTCAAATGAGCCTTGTCGCAGGGCGGTCACAAGCTCCTGTTCATTGACTACTGACTGGTCGAATCGTGTTCCACAGCGGCCTATGTGGCTCACAATATGCGCGTCGCTGCCGCCAATGCCGCGATAGCCAAGTCGATCGGCCATATCAATGGAGACCTGATCTTCATTGTCTCTGCTGCCGCCGTTGTAGACCTCTACAATTTCCACGCCCTCAGGTACGCCGAACTCCTCCAAATGGGCGGACATGCCCACTCGCTTGCGCCCTGGATGACAGGGTACTGCTATGGCGTCGTGAGCGTTGCAGGCTGAAATAACGTCTGCAAGGTTGAGGTGAATGTTGGTGAAATCAAAGGCCTCTTGAAGGGCAGGCGTGACGCCAAAGACCAAAACGTGACCGTACTCGGTTTCGACTTCAGCACCCTTAAGGACGGTCAGGCCAAATTTCGCGCCCAATTCTGAATAATCGGATTCATCGTCAAACTGTCGATGCTCCGTCAGCACGAAGCCGTCAATGGGTATGTTCTTGGCGCTTATCCACTGGCAGTAGTTTTGTACTTTCGCGCGACCATCGTCGGACTTTATGGAGTGCGCATGTAAATCCAGAATCATCGACTACTCCCTGATTACTTGGGGTGGTGAAGGTTGGCATAGTCAAGCCGAAGCAACGTGCGCCCATAGTGACTTAACCTGGGCGAATAAGTGGGCTTGGTCTGAAGAATTATCGATCACATGATCAGCGTAGCTTCTGCGCTCATCATTGCTCAGCTGGGCATCTAGTCTTGTCTGCACAGCATCCGCACTCAGGTTATCCCTAGCACAAGCTCTCTCAATGGCAACGGCTGGTTCCACCAATGTTACCCAAATTTGGTCTGCCAAATCGAGCCAGTCTGCTTCAATCAGTACCGCAGCCTCCAGTACGACGATACGCTCGGGCGCTGCCCGTTGAGCATCGGTGATCTCTTTTTCTGCCATGGCGCGTATAGCCGGCCAAACAATATCCGTGAGCTGTTTCAATGCAGCCTCGTTGCCGAACACCTTGCCGCCAAGTTTGCGGCGATCGATCTCGCCGTCGTCAGCGACGATATCGGTGCCGAAAGCAGCAACAACTTGGTCGAAAGCCCCAGAGCCAGCCAGGTAGGCGGTATGACCGAGTTTGTCCGCGTCGATAATATAGGCACCGCGATCGCCCAGTGCTTGGGCAACGGTAGATTTTCCAGAGGCGATGCCGCCTGTGAGACCGATAATCAAGACAGAGATTCCTCACCTCGAGTGGTACTCGATTCTATCTGGCTGGTCTTGGGAATTCGACCGCGGGTATGATCAGCAAATGGAGACAAAGTTGAAAAATATCAGCGTTACCTTTGTTCAGCCTGACGGTGTACGGGAGTCCTATGATGGGACTGTTGGCGATCATCTAATGGACGTGGCCGTCGATAACGGCGTGCGCGGCATCATCGGGCAATGCGGCGGTGGATGTACTTGTTGTACCTGCCATGTATGGGTCGATCCGCAGTGGCAGGAAAGGGCCAAGGACGCTAGCGGTGATGAACGCGAGCTGTTGAGCTATGCGCTAGGCGTTAACGAGCGCAGCCGACTAGCCTGTCAGATTCGGTTGACCCAGGAACTGGACGGGCTCGTTGTAGAGGTGCCGAGCCAGACTGATTAAGGCGCTATACGATATCGTCGCGCTGACCAATTTTTGCCGCGCAAAAAAACAACAACCCAGCCATAACAATCTCGAAAACGATAAATGTCGTCGCGAACTCAGCGCCATGCAATGCCCAAGCAGTGGTTCGAAAAACTGCGGCTAGCAGCAACAGCAGACCGGCGCTTCGTAGGTAGTGCCCAACTCGGGTCACCGCTCCGGCAATACACATGACAACCAAAAAGACGAAAAAGGCGCTCATATCTCCGACCAGAGTGCTACGCCCAATCCCATCCATATAGGACATGCCTAGACTGCCGGCTGCAGTCTCTGGATCAAGTAACCAACCCGCAGCCGTCGCTGCCATCAGTGCGCCAATAAGTCCCGCGATAATTCGATAAATCATCTGTGTATCCTAGCTGGTGTCGCTGATCGAGATCCTAGCCCCGCCAGGGGGGCGGGATCAATGTTCAAAGTCATCGGTGATTGGGTTCAAGACCGACCGCCCGTATTATGCGACGAGGACAATAATTGCGAGGAAGGAAATGTCGCTAGCAGGCAAACGAATTGTGATCACCGGCGGAGCTGGCGTGTTGGGTCAGGGGGTAGCGCACGTTGCTCAATCCCAGGGCGCAGACGTGGTCTTGCTCGATGTGGTGGCCGATGTGTCGGATCTGGTGGGCAGCCTCATTCAGGTGGATCTCACCGATCCAACCAGCCTTAAACAATGCTTTGAGCAGATCGGCGACTTCGATGTGCTTGCCAATATCGCCGGCGGATTTGCCATGGGCCCAGCAGTCTATGAGACCGAAGACGCGATGTGGGATGCCATGTTCACCATCAACGTGACGACCTTGAGGCGGGTGTTGAACGAAGCGATGCCACGTTTGCTGTCGAGAGGGAGAGGCAGCGTGATTAATGTAGGTGCGCTTGGCGCGATGCGCGGCGCTCCGAATATGGGGGCTTACTTGGCCTCCAAATCTGTGGTGATGCGCCTCACCGAATCTTTAAGCGAGGAGGTCAAGGGCGCAGGCGTCAATGTAAACGCCGTACTCCCGACGGTAATTGATACGCCCAGGAATCGGGCGGATATGCCCGACGTTGACCCTGCAGATTGGGTGGATCCCCAGGATCTAGGTCAGGTGATTTGTTTTCTAGGCAGCGATGCCGCAAGGGCCGTGCATGGCGCACTCGTTCCCGTCAGCGGCCTGTCCTGAAGCATCGCTTTGTCAGCGCAAACTGTGGTTGCAGACCACAGCCTTACTCCATCACAGGAATGTTAAAGGCTGCACCCTGGGTCTCACCGTCTGGCCAGCGTTGCGTAACGGTCTTGGTCTGGGTGTAAAAGCGGACGCCCTCCATGCCGTGTTGGTTGGCGTCTCCGAAGGCCGAGCGCTTCCACCCACCAAAACTGTGGTACGCCACGGGTACAGGAATGGGTACATTAATACCGACCATGCCCACGTTCACCCGCTGCGCAAATTCCCGTGCCGCACCGCCACTGCGGGTAAAGATAGCCACACCGTTGCCATACTGGTGTTTTGAGGGCAGCTCGAGCGCGCTCTCAAATGTGTCCTCTCGCAGCACCTGCAGTACGGGACCAAAAATTTCGTCCTGATAGCTGCGCATGGTGGGCTTGACCCGATCAAACAGGGTAGGCCCGACATAAAAGCCGTTTTCATACCCCTGCAGTGCGAAGTCGCGTCCGTCCACGACCAGCTCAGCACCCTCGTCCACACCCATCTGGATATAGTCATTGATTCGTTGTTTGTGAGCGGCGGTAACAACAGGTCCGTAATCAGCACTTGGATCCGTCGAAATGCCTACATTCAACTTACCGAGCTCGTCACTCATGGCCTCGATAAAGCGGTCACCGGTCTGATCGCCTACAGCGACTACGGTCGACAGCGCCATGCAACGTTCTCCCGCTGAGCCATAGGCTGCCCCCGTGATGTCCTGAACTGCTTGTGCCATATCGGCGTCGGGCAAAATGATGCCGTGATTTTTAGCGCCACCCATGGCCTGCACACGTTTGCCCTGAGCCGCGCAGCCCTGATAGACATAGTGTGCAATATCAGAGGAGCCGACAAAGCTGACCGCGCGTATGTCCTCATGATTGATGATGGCATCCACAGCTTCCTTGTCACCATTGACGACGTTGAGGACACCGGCTGGAGCGCCTGCTTCCATCATCAGTTCCGCAAGACGCAGCGGCACACCGGGGTCTTTTTCCGATGGTTTTAGTATGAAGGTGCAGCCTGTGGCGATGGCGACCCCAAACATCCACATAGGGATCATGGCGGGGAAGTTAAAGGGTGTGATGCCTGCAGCGACGCCGATCGGCTGTCGCATGCTGTAGACGTCAATACCGGGGCCTGCACCTTGGGTGTACTCACCCTTGGCCAAGTGCGGAATACCGCAGGCAAACTCGATAACGTCGAGACCCCGTTGAATGTCGCCGTGGCTGTCTGCCAGCACCTTGCCATGTTCCTCAGAAAGGATCAGGGCCAGTTCGTCGGCATTGGCCTCAACCAGGCTTTTGAAATTGAACAGCACACGGGCCCTGCGTTGAGGATTCATGCCGGACCATTCCGGTAGGGCAGCCTTCGCCGCGGCGACTGCAATGTTCAACTCTTCAGTCGTCGCCAGGGCAACATTGCCGCTGACCTCTCCGAGACTTGGATTGAATATATCGCTATGGCGATCGGACTTGCCTTGAACCACCTTACCGTTGATGAAGTGATGATAGGATTTGCTCACAGTTTTTTCGTCCTCCCGCCATTTTAAAAAAGCTCAAGAAACAGTTTATGCTCCGGCGCTGCATAAATGAATCTTGACGAAAAACGATCCAATGGGAACCGATTCTTGACCGAAGGTAAGTTGAAAGTTGCGCTGACTCGTCGCTGGCCCGAATCCGTTGAGCGCCGGATGGCTGACGCTTTTGAATTACGGATCAACGAAGGCAATCGCGCCATGAACGACGAAGCGATAGGTGAGGTTCTCGCCTGGGCCGACGTGCTGTGTCCAACGGTAACGGACTCAATCGGTCAGGAGCTGCTTGGCGCGCCTACCGTGAAAACCAAGCTCTTGGCGAATTTCGGCGTCGGTTTTAACCATATCGATCTGGCAGCAGCGTCGAGGGCGGGTATTGCGGTAAGCAATACGCCTGGAGTTCTTACCGATGCTACGGCGGAAATCGCGCTTACCCTGATGCTTAGTATCGCCCGGCGGACCGGTGAAGGCGAGCGGCTGGTCCGCAGCGATCAGTGGGATGGATGGCACCCCACTCACATGCTATCCACCCAGGTGACGGGCAAAACGCTGGGTATTGTCGGCATGGGACGCATCGGTCTGGCCTTTGCCAAACAAGCCCACTATGGCCTTGGAATGAACATCCTCTACAGCTCTCGATCGGAAAAAAGCGAGCAGGTTCTGCAGGGGATGCCTGCAAGGTACTGTTCGCAGGAGGAACTATTCGAGGTCTCCGATTTTGTTAGCCTTCACTGTCCGGCAACGCCAGAGACCCGATACCTGGTCAACGCTGCCAGCCTGAGCAAAATGAAATCTACTGCCTTTCTGATCAACACCGCACGCGGCGATGTGGTGAATGAGTCAGAGCTGGTTGCGGCACTGCAGCGGGGTGTTATTGCCGGAGCGGGACTCGATGTATACGAAGCAGAACCCAGGCTCGTGCCGGGCTTGAGGGAATTACCAAATGTTGCGTTGCTACCCCACATGGGCAGCGGCACCATGCAAACCCGCGTGGCCATGGGCGAATGTGCCCTGGCGAACATTCAGGCCCTCGTCGAAAATCGGCCGCTACCGAATCAAGTCAATTAGTCGTTTAGGGGAGCTAATATGGAGCAAGAGTCAAAAGCCGGGTTCATCGCCCTGGTGCTGGAAGATTATGGGCGTCGTCCACTGTGGATGAGCCTCATATTCTACTTTTGCCTTTACATGACATTTATCTACATGCCCTTCGATATGTTTATCAAGCCAGCCGCTGAAGATCATGAAATCTGGTTTGGCTTTACGCTAACCGGCTGGTGGGCTAAGGCGACGGAACCCTTTCACTGGTGACTTTTTGCAGTTTGCGGCAACATCTGCGCTCGCGATCACTACTGCCCCACCACCATCGGACACCATGCAGCATTCGAGCAAATGCAGGGGATCGGCGATCATCCGTGAATTGACCACATCTTCGATCGTGGTCTCCTGGATGCCCACGAAATCTAGATCTGTCATGGCCTGAACTGCTTCTGGATTGCGCATGGCGTGAAACCGCGTGGCGGTTGAGATCTCTGCTAGCTGTTCACTCGTGGTGCCGTACTGGTGCATATGCCGTTGAGCCACCATGGCGTAGTTAGCAATAAGCGTCTGACCCGCAAAGGTCTCCATGTTGTCGCCAGGGCTGATACCGCCGCCTCGGCCACCAGCGCCAATGGCCATGGCATTGCTGTGGGCTGTTGAGCCGTAGGTAAGCAACGCCACCTTGGCCTTGCCTTCTCGGATCGCCCGAAGCGCATGGGCCGCATGGAACTCGTAGGAACTACCGCCCACCCCAGTGGTATCCATTACCGTGGGCTTGATGCCAAAGTACTCGGAAATCATCAGGCCGCTCATGGGCCCGCCTTCACCGGCGTCGTATATGGCATCTACATCGGACCAGGTCAGGCCCGCGTCAGCCAGTGCCTTGGCGGCGCTCGCCGCCTTGATCTGTAGGGCATTTACCCTGCCCTCCACGTCTCTCGACGGATATTCATGAATGCCAACAATGGCGGCATCCCGGCTTTGGCTAGCCATACTCTCCCCCTTAAATTGTGAAACTAGATTTACTTGCCGAATCCCCGGGCGCTGTTTACACCCCCGGCAATGACTAGATCAAGGCGCCAAGATGATTCAGCGCGTTGATCTTTTCAATCATGCTTTTTTCGTAGGCTTCCTCTGGCGCCTCTCGAACCAAGCGGTCTAAGTCCCGTGCGTCTTGCCCAACAAGTACCCGCCACTGCTTATTGCGCACCGCGTCGAGTATCACGTTGGCCGCCGCCGCCGCTGTCGTTGGCGCCTGGGTGCGGAAAGCTTCCGCTCGGTCTGCAAGCATTTGACGAATATGGTCATCTGGCACGTTGCCCACTGGAAGGCCAGCGGCAAGCATGCGTTCACGTACTACAGCGACCTCCTCATCCGGCAGCTCCATACCCCACGGTCTGCCAAGTACCTTAGAGGAATTCTCCATGATCGACGTGCCGATATGCCCAGGCATAACGACGCTGCAGTGTACATGAGGTGCATGGAGTCGAAGATCGGTAATCAGCGCTTCGGTAAAACCCTTAACCGCGAACTTTGCCGCCGCATAAGCCGTATGCGCTTGCGTTGTACCCAGGCTAGCCCAGAATCCATTGACAGAACTGGTGTTGACGATATGGCCTTCATCACTGGCGACCAGAGCGTCCATAAAGGCCCGACATCCTAGGTACACTCCGTCCCAACAAACCGCATAGGTGCGCTCCCATTCGTCACGGTCACCCTCGACAAAGGATCCGCCACCTCCAATCCCCGCATTGTTAAATAATAAGTTGATATGGTCGGATTGATGCTGCTCCAATGCCTTGTCGCGAAAGGCGAGCATTTGCGTCTCGCTGCTCACATCACACAAATGGTCCGTCAGGCGTTGTTCGCTGGCAGCAGCGAGGCGCCGCGTTTCATCCATATTCTCTTGCGAGACATCACACATGGCGACATGTGCGCCCGCTGCGATCAGCTGACAAACAAGTTCTCGCCCCATGCCGGTACCCCCTCCGGTAACCACAGCAATTTTGTTCTCAAAGCTCTCCATTGCCCCTCCTCTCTTACGCTACCGTTCTTTTTCAGCAAACGTTCTTATTAAGCTGCCGACCTTCTTTGGCGCATCAATAACTCGCATTTTCAACAAACTAGCGCCTGTGTGCGTGCAATTTTTCTTGGTCGATTATCCCCTGCCGGTACAGATTGGCCAGCGCGGCTTTCACAATGGCGGCAGCATCCACCTCAAAGTGCGCGCGCAGCGCAGGGCGAGATTCGGACAAACCAAAACCGTCGGTTCCCAGCACTTCGTAACCCTCTGGCATCCAAGCTGCAATACCCTGAGCCAAGCTAGCCATGTAGTCGGTCACCGCAATCACTGCACCGGTGGCATCACCAAACATTTGCGACAGTTTGCTGGTTCGAACTGGCGCCTCTGGGTTCTGCCGGTTAGCTGCGGCGACTGCCAAGGCGTCTCTCTGCAGCTCCACAAAACTTGTCATGCTCCAAATATCAACCGCATAGCCAAGCAGCTGCAGCTCGGACTTAGCAAGAATAGCCTGCTGCAGCATGCTGCCGCTCGCCAACAAATGAATATCGGCGTTGGAGCTAGCGGCGTCGAAGCAATAGCCCCCATCCAGAACACCCTGAACAAGCCGATCCTGTGAGATTCCGCCCTGCTCGATAACGCGGGCCATATCCGGCATCAGGTAATTTTCGTTATACAGCGTCAGATAGTAAAAGATGTCTTCTTGCTCAACATACATACGGCGCATGCCCTCACGCACGATAATCGCCAGCTCATAGCCAAAGGCAGGATCGTAACTGAGCATGCTGGGCACCGTACTGGCGAGCACATGTGAGTGACCGTCTTGATGCTGCAAGCCCTCGCCGTTGAGGGTGGTTCGGCCGGCGGTGCCGCCAAGCAAAAAACCCTTACACATCATATCGCCGCAGCCCCATACCATGTCCCCGACGCGCTGCATTCCGAACATGGAATAGAAAATATAAAAAGGAATCATCGGCAGGCCATGAACCGCATAGGCGCTACCCGCAGCCATAAAGGAAGCCATGGCACCTACCTCGCAAATTCCCTCCTGCAGAATTTGACCGTCGCTGGCCTCGCGGTAAGGCAACAGACTGTCTGCATCCACCGGACGATACTTCTGGCCGTCATGTGAATAGATGCCCGCAACTTTGAACAGCCCGTCCATGCCAAAGGTACGCGCCTCATCGGGGACGATGGGCACGACGTAGCGCCCAAGTTCAGGCATGCGCAGCATGCTCGACAACAATCTCACCATCACCATGGTGGTCGACACTTCGCGCTTACCGCTGCCGCTAAGAAACTCCGCAAAGGCCGCCAATGCCGGTACTTCGAGATTTGCGCAATCTACATGGCGGTTGGGAACCCAACCGCCGTTGCCGGCTCTTCGCGCATGCAGATAGGCCATTTCCGGCGCATCGGCATCAGGGCGGTAAAACTCGGCATTCGCCGCCTGCTCTGCGGTGAGAGGAATACCCAGTTCCGCAGCGATTTTAATGCGCTCGTCCGCGGACATATTCTTGTACTGATGCGCCGTATTCTTACCCTGAGCACCCATGCTATCGCCCTTGACCGTCTTCACCAGAATCACCGTGGGCTTGCCCCGCGCAGCACTGGCCTTGGCAAAGGCAGCATAGATTTTCTTCTGATCCTGCCCTCCGCGTTTGATGGCCCGTACCTCCTCGTCAGTCAGGGTGTTCATCATTTGTTCGAGCCTTGGATTGCCTTCCACCCAGTGCTCTCTCTGCACGTCGCCAGGAAGAACCGAATACATCTGATAGTCACCATCCAGGCATTCGTCCATACGTTTTTGCAGCACGCCATCGTCATCACGGGCCAGCAATGCGTCCCAGCCACTGCCCCAGATCACCTTAAGGACGTTCCAATCCGCCCCTCGAAAGGTGCGTTCGAGTTCCTGAATGATCTTGCCGTTGCCCCGCACCGGACCGTCGAGGCGCTGCAAATTGCAGTTAACAACCAATATAAGATTGTCGAGTTTTTCCCGAGATGCGATGTTGATGGTGCCTAAAACCTCGGGCTCATCTGCCTCACCATCGCCGATAAAGCACCAAACCTTGCCGCTGGCTTTTTCTTTCATGCCGCGGTTTTCTAGGTATTTCGCGAACCGTGCCTGATAAATTGCCGCTGGGGTTGATAGTCCCATGGACGCGTTGGGCAGTTCCCAAAAGTCCGGCATGCTGCGCGGGTGAGGATAGGAAGACAGTCCGCCTCCGCCGGCGAGTTCTTGGCGGTAATTCTCAAGCTGCTGCTGGGTTAGACGTCCCTCTAGATAGGCGCGCGCATAAATGCCCGGCGCCGCATGGGGCTGGGGCAGAAACATATCCGCCGAGCCACGATCGTTGCTGGGTCCAGCGCCCTGGAAAAAGTGGTTGAAGCCCACCTCTAGCATAGTGGCGCAAGAAGCATAGGTTGCGATATGCCCGCCAACGCCTATGCCCTTGTCTTGCGCTCTGAGTACCATGGCGATGGCGTTCCAGCGCAGTACCTTTTCGATTTTCTCTTCGTGTTCGATGTCACCGGGATAAGCGGGTTGATCATCTGGAGGAATCGAATTTCGATACGGCGTATTTAGCGTTGCTTCGTCCAGGGAGATATTGAGGCTAAGCACATGGTTTTGCAGGCTGCGCAAAATCTCTCGGGCGCCCGCGGCCCCATACTGCTCAACGATGGCGTCGAGGGACTCCACCCACTCCGCCTTATCTTCCTGCAGCATTTTTTGCAGTTCGACGAGCTGCGGGCTGTCATTCGTCATGATCTGTCCTCCCACGCCTACACCTCACACGCCTACCCCTCACACGAAAACGTTCTCAGGAATCGAGGGCGGCCTTGATCCGCTGG
>CACMHG010000036.1 GCA_902613475.1 K189A clade bacterium | reverse complement strand
CATGGACGACGGCGATTTGATCGAGGTTGAAGTTAAACCCATTGGTCTTTTGAGCAATCCTGTGGTGGCAGAGGCTGCAATCTAGCCGCTCAAGTTGACTATTTGTCGTGGTCTGCAGACCACCCGCTAAGTTTGGAGACCCCTTATCGTGAAGTTTGGTATCGGTCAGAGCGTTACGCGCTGCGAGGATCCGCGTCTGATCACCGGTGGCGGGCAATATACCGACGATATCAACCGACCGAACCAGCTCTATATCCGCATACTGCGTTCACCCTACGCACATGGGCGCATCACCGAACTCGACGTGAGTGCGGCGCGCAGCCGACCCGGTGTTGAAGCCGTTTACACCGCCTCCGACTTAACCTCGCTTGGCGGTCTACCGTGTCGGGCTGCATTAAAAAATGCGCAAGGTGAGCCGGCGTTCATACCTCACCGACCGATTTTAGCCGAAGACAAAGTGCTCTTTGTTGGCCAGGCCATCGCGGCCGTGGTGGCGCAAACGCCCGAGCAAGCGGCAGATGCGGTTGAGGCCATCGATCTGAGTGTGGACGACCTGCCTGCCTGCAGCGATTTGTCTGCGGCGTTGAATCCGGACACGTTGCCGATCCACGACACGCGCACCGACAATCTGTGCGTGCACTTTGACCAGGGTTCGGCAACCGATGTTGATCAAGCGCTGGCGAGCGGCGCGCATCGGATCAGCGTCAGCCTCGTGAACAACCGCGTGGTACCCAGTCCGCTGGAGCCTCGTGCCACCTTGGTGGAGCCCGCGGACGAGGGCTTTAATTTGTACAATCCAAGCCAAGGGGCCCTGGGTCAGCGTGCGGTGCTCGCCAAGGTTTTTTCGTTGCCCGCAGATCAGATACGCGTGATCTCACCGGATACCGGAGGTGGCTTCGGCGTGCGCGGTGAGGTGCATTCGGAGGTTTGCGTAGCCGCCTTCGCCGCGATGGCGCTGAATAAGCCCATCAAGTACACGGGCGACCGCTCAGAAATGTTTTTGAGCGATAACCATGGCCGAGACAATTTGACCGAGGTTACCGGCAGCTTCGATACCGATGGCAATTTACTGGCAGTGCGCATTGAAACGACAGCCAACCTCGGTGCCTACTGTTCTAACGCTGGTCCCTTTGTGCCCACCATGGCGGGTGGACGGATCGTCGGCTCGGTCTATCGCATACCCTATATCCACCATTCTGTGCGCTGCGTGTTTACCAACACCATGCCCGTAGGAGCCTATCGCGGTGCGGGCCGGCCTGAAGCCTGCTACGTGATGGAGCGTTTGCTCGACGCTGCGGCGCGACAAATAGGTTTTGATGCCATAGAACTTCGCAAACGAAACTTTATTGCCCCTTCGGATATGCCCTACCAGCTGCCTTCCGGGGTCACGATCAGCAGCGGTGAATTCAGTAACACCCTCGACATGGCCTTAGTCCGCAGTGACTGGGCAGGATTCGCCCAGCGTCAGCAGGCCAGTGCACAGAAAGGCCTACTTCGGGGCAGAGGCATAGGCTACTACGTGGAATCCAGCGGTGGTGGGCCGGAGGAAGAGGCCGTAATAAGTGTTGCTGAGGACGGTCGAATCGATGTGGTCGTAGGCACCTTCTCCCATGGCCAAGGCCACCGTACCACTTATGCGCAAATTCTCAGCGAGACCCTGGGCGTCGATTTTGAGGCGATCAATATCATACAGGGCGATACCGACGTGGTGGCCTTCGGGGGCGGCACCGGTGGTTCGCGTTCTTCGCAAATGGGCGGCGTTGCCGTACAGAGGGCAGGTCACGCCTTGGTGGACGAAGCCAAGACCATTGCCGCGGAGTTGATTCAGACGCCAGTCGAGCAGGTGGACTATGCCGACGGCCTCTTCAGCGCTAAAAGCACCGAGGCTCAAGTTTCCCTGCAGCAGGTGGCCGAGGCTTCCCAACAGCCTCAGTTTGGCGGACGCATGCTCAGCAAAACCCTGCGCTATGACCGCGGCGGTGGCTACACCTTTCCCAACGGCGCTCATGTGGCCGAGGTGGAAATTGACCCTGATACCGGTGCTATCGAGGTCGTCAGGTATACGGCAGTCGACGACTGCGGTCGGGTGATCAATCCGCTGCTGGCCACGGGTCAGGTGCATGGTGGTGTGGCCATGGGTATCGGTCAGGCCCTGCTGGAGAACGCTCTGTATGACGACGACGGTCAGCTGGTCAGCGGCAGTCTGATGGACTACGCCATGCCCAGAGCCATGCACATCAGCGACATGGATGTGAGCTTCCACGAAGTCCTGGACCCTAATAACGACCTGGGGGTAAAGGGTATTGGCGAAGGAGGCGCATGCGCGGCACCCTCCGCCGTGGTCAATGCCGCCATCGATGCATTGGCACCCATGGGTATTACCGCCCTAGATATGCCCATGACGCCAGAACGCCTGTGGCGCGCGATCAGGGCAGTATCCTAGGGCTGCCGCGCCTCGACGAATAGCCAAGCCTCGTAACAGCTGTATCGCCGCGCTTTAGTGCAGCGAGATTGACCTGTATCTTGGTAAGCCATTGAGGGGAGGCTGATATGAAAGAGTTTACTGGTGCAGACCTAATTGCTGATGCTCTGGCTCAACTGCATGTGGAACATGTGTTTGCCATCGTCAGTATCCACAACATGCCGATCCTGGACGCCATCAATCGGCTGGGCAAAACCCAAATCATCGACGTGCGGCATGAGCAAGCGGGTACCCATGCTGCGGATGGCTATGCCAGAGCTAGCGGCAAGCTTGGCGTGATGATCGCTTCAACGGGGCCAGGAACGTCTAACACGGTCACGGGTCTGTATGAGGCCCAGTACGGATCCTCCAGAGTACTGGTGATTACCGGTCAGGCAGAAACGGGCTTTTACGGCAAAGGCCTTGCCTATGTGCACGAAGCCGAGCAGCAGGTGCCCATGCTCGCGTCAGTCTGTCGAAGAGTTGAAAGCCCCCGAGCGCCATCACAGCTTGGGCCGGCGCTGCAAAATGTGCTTACCGACATGTACACGGGTCGCGGTGCCCCCGGTGCCCTGGAAATCCCCATCGACATTCAATATGCCGCCAACGCGCCCATGGGCATTCAATTGCCTGATAACGATCAATTTGCGCCAGATGAGAGCAAGCTCGATTTGGTGATAAATGCTCTGCAGCAGGCCCAACGCCGCATTTTGTTGGTGGGCGGGGGTGCCATTGCTGCCGAAGCTCAGGAGGAAGTTCAGGCCCTGGCCGAGCAGCTGCAAATACCGGTGCTCACGACAGTCGACGGTCGCGGCGTGATTCCCGAGGACCACCCCCTGTGCATTGGCAACTACTACAACTCGGCGGGTATGTATCAGGCCATTGCCGATGCGGATCTGACCTTGGCGATAGGCACAAAATTCGCTGTCGGCGTTGACGGACAATTTGCGTCACAAACACCGCCGGGCAAGTTGGTTCATATCGACATCGACAGCAACATGGTGGGTCGAACTCATCGCGCCCACATTGGCTTGGTTGCAGACGCCAAACTCGCTCTGCAGGGGATACATCAAAAACTGTCGGAACTGCAGGCTAACGATGCGCAGTTTACCGACAAGATCCTGCATGCCGGAGAGGGCATCCGCCAAGCCATGCGCGGTCGTCTCGGCACAGATTGGCCCCAAGTAATGGATTGCATCCGCGACAAGCTGCCGGCAGATTCGGTATTTGTGCGCGATCAAACCATCTCGGCCTATAACTGGGGCAATCAACAGTTCCCCATACTGACGCCGCGCACCTCGATCAATCCAACCTCAGGGGCTATCGGTCCTGGGTTTCCCATGAGCGTCGGTGCTGCAATTGCCAGCCAGCCCAGCGGTTCAAAGGCGCTGGTAGTACATGGGGACGGCGGTTTTATGTTTCACGCCACAGAACTGGCAACCTGTGCCCAGTACCAAGTACCCCTTATTATTTGCGTGTTTAACGACTCGGGCTACGGGGTCTTGCGCTACCTGCAGCAAAGCCGTTTCGGGCGCATTAACGAAACTGACCTCGGCAAGGTGGCCTTTGCACAAATGGCCGAAAGTATGGGGGTGGCCGGTGAACGGGTGGCCAGCGTCGAGGCCTTCAGCGATGCCATGGACAGAGCGCTGGCGGCTGCTGGCCCTTACTTGATTGATGTGGATATGGAGCACTTTGCGCCGATGGAGATTTCGGTGATGCCGAAAAAGAAGGACTAGCGCGCGGGCGGCCGCCAAGATTCTGCGATGGCAGGATTGATTGGGCGGAACCCATTCGGTTAGACCCAGAAGCATCCAACCAACATCGCAAAGGGTTCGCACGGATCAGACCATGATGTGCGATCTTGCTTACCCGTTAGTTCGATTATTTTCCTTGGCTCACCCTGGGTTTTGCGTCACAGTGCCGCGCTATGACCGCCCTGACCGACGCCGTTAAAGACGAAATTCAAACCGCCTACCGCACCTGGCTTGCGGCCCGGGACTTTAAGCCCCGACGCGGTCAGCGTCAGATGATTGCCCAAATCGCGCGCAGCTTGTCTGCGGATGAGGATCGCATCGCCGTGGTCGAGGCGGGTACGGGCACCGGTAAAACCGCCGCCTACTGTCTTGCTGCCATACCCCTTGCCCAGAGCTTGAACAAAACCATTGTTCTGAGCACCGCGACGGTAGCCCTGCAGGAACAGGTCATTCTTCAGGACCTGCCGGACATTCAAGAGCGAGCGGGTTTGAAGTTCAGCCTGACGCTTGCCAAGGGTCGTAGTCGCTACCTGTGTTTAAAGCGACTCGACGATCACCTCAAATACACCGACCAACAAGAAATTCCCATCTTTGACGCGACAGATGAAGACCACACGGTGCTCTATCAAGAGATGCTGAATCGTTTTTCCCAGGGCCAGTGGGATGGTGAAGTCGACAGCTGGACCGAAGGCATGTCGGATAGTGCATGGTCTGGCGTCACGACAGATCATCGCGGCTGCAGTAACAATCGCTGCTCCTTCTTTAAGCAGTGTCCCTTCTTTCGGGCGCGATCACACTTGGAAGGCTCCGATGTCATCGTCGCCAATCACGACTTGGTGCTGGCAGACCTTGCCTTGGGTGGCGGTGCCGTGCTGCCGGAGCCCGAAGACTGCATCTACATTCTGGATGAAGCCCATCATATTGCCGATAAAACCCAGAATCACTTTTCCACCAATGCTCGAGTCAATGGCACGATTCAATGGCTGGACAATGTCAACAAGGTGCTCAGTTCGTTAACCCAGCGATTTGGTCGACCGGCGAATTTGACCAGCCTCGCGACCAGTGCCGCCGCAGAAGCCGATGCGCTGACCAGTCATTTACATGCGTTGTCTGAAGGGTTGAACACTCTACCGTTTGAGACCAAGGAAGAGGATCGAGAGGTATATCGTTTTCCTCAGGGCGATATCCCAGCAACCCTCATGGATCTATCCATGGCCTTGTTGCCCTCCATGGGAAAACTCTGCGATGTGGTCGAGCAGGCCCACGAGCTGTTGCAGGAGGCCGTCGCCGGCAACGCCGACTGGCAAAATGCCTATGAAGCAGAGGACTGGCTCGTGCCTGTGGGACAACTGCAAAGCCGCGCGTTAGCGACCCGGGCGTTGTTTGAAGACTATGCCCTAGGTGCCGGTCGGCCCCGCCGCTACGCTCGCTGGTTGAATCGCAATCTCTACGATGTGGAAATGGTCAGTGCACCTATCGAGCCGGGCAATATTTTGCAGGAGGTGCTGTGGCAGCGCTGTTACGGCGCGGTTTGCACCTCGGCGACGCTGACCGCCTTGGGACGTTTTGATCGTTTTATTGAACGTGTGGGTCTGCAGCCGGACGTATCTGCGGCAGTGATTGCCAGTCCCTTTAACTACTCGGAGGTGGCGACCTTTCATGTGCCGGCCATGCAGTCCGATCCGCGTGACTTTGATGCGCACACCGAAGAGGTGATTGCTCTGATACCCGATTTATTGAATCGGCACGTCTCTGCACTGGTCTTGTTTACGTCTTGGCGGCAACTCAACGCGGTGATTTCCGGGCTACCGAAAACGCTTGCCGAAGGCCTGTTGGTTCAAGGTGAGGGCAGCAAGCAGGCGCTGCTGCAGGAGCATCGTCAGCGCATTGACGAGGGTCAGTCATCCTACCTATTTGGGGTGGCCAGTTTTTCCGAGGGCCTAGATCTGCCCGGTGAGTACTGCCGACATGTGGTAATCGTAAAGCTACCTTTTTCGGTGCCCGATGATCCGGTCGATCAGGCCATTGCGGAGTGGGCTGAAGCCCAGGGCCGCAATGCCTTTTACGAAATCTCAGTGCCGGATGCCTCGTTAAAACTGGTTCAGGCCTGCGGACGCCTGATTCGCAGCGAAAAAGACTACGGCACCATTTCAATGCTGGACAAGCGTATCGTGACCCAGCGCTACGGGCGTGCCCTCATCGAGTCACTGCCTCCGTTTCGCCTGGACTTACCAGCCTAGTTTTTTTAAGAAGCACTCGCCGTTGCCGGTCTTGCTACGTCCTTGAATGCGCCATCGCTGAAAATCAGCAGACGCTGGCTCACGACGCGCTGACTCAGGCCTTCAAGAAAAGCCTTCATCTCATCCTTCGTCAGAGCCTCTACCAGTGCTGCGATCTGCTGATTGGTATTGAAGGCGTAGTTTTCTTCCGCCAGGTTTTGCCAATAGCGCTGACTGCGCTGGTTGAGGTTCTTGTCTTTTTCCAGCAGCCGGGTCATCAGACCAGCCTTTTGTTGTTCAAAGGCCGCCTCGGACATATCGTCCCATTGGGCGATATATGCCTGCAAAAACTCGATTACCGCATTTTCTATATGCGCCACGCCAGCAGATGGCGATTGCACGAGGAACAAGTTGCCGCTCTGGGTATCCATGCGACGAATACCGGCACTCACCACATAGCCCAGCTGTTGTTCAGTGCGCAGGCTTGAGAAGAAGGGTGAGCGCAGCAGCTGGCCAGCAAGGGCGCTTTTCGCTCGGCTAGCAAAGCTGTCATCGGGATCCTGCACATACAGCAGGAGTGCCGCGTCATTATGATCGACGGCAAGATCGATATCTTCGGACTGTGTCAGCTGTTGCACCGCAGGCCGGGTGCGATCTACCCGGTCAAGGGGTAGCAGGGTGGTTAAAAGTTCGGCCAAGGCCTCGGCGTCCTCGGTATTAACGTTGCCATGCAGACCTCCGCGCACGCCTATGCGTTTGAACTGCTGTGATCGCCAGGTGTTTAGGTCTGCCAAGGTTAAATCCGCAAGGAGTGCCGCCTGTTCCTGAGCGGGCCAACTGGTCGACAGCAAGGTGTTGTTCAGCGCGGTCAATGTTTGGCTGTAGGGCTTGTCCTTGGCGGCGTTTTCTAAATCTCGCATAAGACTTTGCTTAATGCTGTTAAAGCGTGACTCGGCCAGGGGGACGGTCAGTAGTTGATCTAGAACGAAGGCTAAGAATTCGGATTGTTTGTCGTTATATCCGCTGATGCGAATGCCGAATCCACTGGCGGTCGCACCGAGCTGATAACCCAAACCTGCCAGCAGGGCAGGATAGGTGGATTGAGTCAGCTCATCATTGACCAACCGAGCAAATAGGCTCGCCATGCTGGTGTCTCGCAGCGAGACCAGTCCGCCGGGTACCGCCAACTCGATCGCGATATTTGCTCGGGGAGTGGTGAAGGATACGTCGGTGTCGAGCCAAAGCTGCATGCCAGGCTGATCTATGGCGAGAGCGATGGCTTCATCGTCAGGTTCGAGAAGAGATAAGCTCTCCGGCAAAAAAGGATTGGCGGCAGGCAAACCCAATGGGGGGTTATCCGCTGTCGTTAATGGCACCGGCCCTTTTGCAATGGCGAAGGGCACCTCGAACCAAGGCTCGACAGTAGACGACAGAAAGTCTGGCATCGCGAGTTCGACAAGAACGTTGTCCGGCGTCATACGAGACAGCAGGTCCTTGATCAGATCTGGTTTAAAGCCTTCCATCAGGTAGGGGGCTGCCAAAAGATCTTCAGCCGGGTATTCATTGAGCCGCGGTGCCATCTGGTAGACAAAGCCCACCGTAGAGCCGCGCTCCTGGAACTGGAAGGCCAGCTCGGCAACGCGTGCTTGTTCAGCATAGCGCCACTCATCTGGCTCAACGGACTTCAGCATGTCGATGTGGGCAAACAGTAACCCGATGATTTCAGGCACATGATTTCTGCCCTCATTGGTCAGTTCAAAATTTGCCGACATCAAACTGGTGCTGCGGTCGAAGGACTGGGTACCGACGCCAAGACTTTCAATCCAGCCTCGCTGGGTTAGCAGGTTGTGTAGGCTGCCCTCGCCTTCGTGGCCTAGCATGTTCGAAATATACTGCTCCGGCTTCGTGCGGTAGTTGGGCAACGTACTTGGTATGGGGAAGGAAACGCTCAGCCGCACGGCATTTTTTTGCGTTTGCGAGGTAATCATGGCGGGCAGCTGCTCGTCAGTATAGGCAGGCACTTCGGGGTCGTTGGAACCGATGTTGCGGTTGGGCACCTTCATGAACAGAGGCTCCACCAAGGCCTGCAGATCATCGAGGGAGGCATTCGACAGCACTACCAGGCCCATGTGATCTGCGGAGTAGTTTTCCGCAAACCAGCGATCTAGGTCTGCCTTGACGTCGCCTTTCAACGTATCGAGAGAGCCGATGGTAAAGCGGTGACCGGGGTGCTGCGGGTTCAGCGCCTGCTTGCTGACCATGTAGCCGCGCCAGCCGTCGTCCTTGATTTGCATCTGGTATTCCGAGTGCACGGCATTCTTCTCGCGTTCCACATATTCCGGGCTGAGCAGCGGGTCTATGAAGAAATGACCGAAGCGGTCGAGGCCTTCTGCGAGGGCACTGTTTTTGATGTCGAAAAAGTAGTTGGTGTGATCTAGCGCTGTATAGGCATTGGAGGAACCGCCATTGGCGGTAATGTACTGCTGAAAGCTATCGACTTGCGGGTACTTTTCCGTGCCGATAAACAACATATGCTCCAAAAAGTGCGCAAGGCCAGGCCTCGTGTCCGGCTCGTGAAAGCTGCCTCGATAGACCGACAACGCAGCGGCAGATTTGTCCGTTGCCGAATCGGATACCAGCAAAACCCTTAGCTGGTTTGGCAAAGTCAGATACCGGTATTCCCGGGTGTCGTTGGGGCTTTTGCGCGGGGTCACGACGAGTGTTTGTGGCGTCTCCACAGCACTAGTGACGTCTGAGGATTGCTGAAGCGGCGGATTTTGCTGGCAGCCGATTGCCAACAAGACTGTGGCTAACAACACAGCGCTTGGTCCCCTAAACGGGCCAACAGCACGACGTCGAAATTTGGCGAACAAAATGTTCAATAAGTTCATTGGCAAATCCTTAGCTCTTGATCGATCTCGCCTCACCCGCGTTACGGGCCGCAGCTAGAGGGCCGAAATACTAGCGAAGCCGGTCCGCCAGTGCGATGGTAAAGCCTTAGACGCCAGTGGAAACCTTGATGCCCGAATCAGACCGCCCACCGCAAAACACATTCGCCGATTGGCACGCTGTCGCCTCAGATATGGCCGAGTTGATTGATGGCACTCCACTAAACCAGCGGCCAAGGGTTGTAGGCATCAGCGGCAGTCAGGGCTCGGGCAAGTCCACGCTAGCCCGCATTGTTGTTGAGCATCTGCAGCAGTGCGGCCTGGGGGCAGTCGCGGTCTCCCTCGATGACTTCTATCTGACACAGGCTCAGCGAATCGAGCTAGCGCAGACCGTACATCCACTTTTGAGAACTCGGGGAGTACCCGGTACCCATGACACCAGATGGCTGGCACGGGTGCTAAACGCCATTGAGTCAGCAGACCCTGCCGAAGGTGCGACCCTTGAGCTGCCGATTTTTGATAAGGGCCTCGATGACCGAAGCGGTCAGCAGCAGCTTCGCTGTCAGATATTGGTACTGGAAGGCTGGTGCGTAGGGGTACAGGCCCAGTCTGATGTCCTACAACCGATTAATGCATTGGAAACTCGGGAGGATGCACACGGCCTCTGGCGTTCCTGGGTGAATGACCAAATTCGGCAGAACTACGAAGCGCTATGGAATTCCGTCGATTACTGGGTGCAGTTGCGCCCCCCAGGTTTTGAGCAGGTGGTGCAGTGGCGTAGCGAGCAAGAACAGCACATTGAGCCGCACAAGCGCATGAATGCCGAGGCTCTGCAACGGTTCATCGACCACTACGAAAGATTGACGCGCTGGCAGTGGGACTGTGCGCCACGCCGGCCCGGTTTACGCATCGAGCTGGGACTAGATCATCGGGTGGTGTCAGTAGAAAAGCTGGGCAAGGGTTAAGGCGGAGCTGGCGGTTCAGTTTGTGTTCATTCAAAGAAGGCTAGGTTGATCGGCAAGTAAGAGCATTGGCTCTTTCGACTAACCCATAATCTGCGATACCAGAGGTGAATATGAACATGTTGCCAACACAGAACGCGCACAAGAGTGCATCTATCACTGCACATAAAAATCGGATTCACGAGGCTACGCTCGTCAGTCGAGCTTGGTCAGAGCGCCGCGCAAGTGATGCTGTCGCCGTCATCACGCTGTTAACCATCCTAGCCTTTCTGCCTACCCTTGGGGTGATCGCGGATCAAAGCGTGCAGGAAGTGCCAGTGATCTCTTCCTATCCGGTCTATCAGACCGTTGTGCGCGAAGAACCCCGAGAACAGTGCCATATCGAGCAGGTGGCCAGGCATCAATCCCGGGGTAAATCCGCCACCCCTGCCATCGTCGGCACCATTCTTGGCGGTGCCTTGGGCAATGCCCTGGGCTCAAAAAGATCCAACCAACGCGTCGGTGCGGTAGTGGGTGGTGTGCTTGGATACTCCATCGGCAAAGATGTCGGCCGACGTTATGCCGAACGTCATGGCGCGGTGCGGTATGAAGAGCGTGAGGTCTGCAGCACCGTTTACGAGCGCATCGAAGAAGAGCGTTTAACCGGCTACGACGTCAGTTATGCTTACGGGGGGCAAACCTATAAAACCCGAATGCGTCGTGACCCTGGCAGTACCGTTCGCGTGCGGGTGCAGGTTGAACCCATCTGAGCAAGACCTTCGACACAGGAACCGATGAATCTCAATGCAGCAACCCTCTAGCGATACCGAACTTTTTGCTCGATGCGTTTCGAGCAACATCGTTGCTGTGTTGTTCGTGATCATCGCCTGGGCATTGATCATGGGCTGGCCCGGGACTGCTCAGGCTGCGGCCACGTTTCAACCCAACGCGCCCGTCAATGGCTTTGTCCAGCCTGATCGGCGCGTCGGGCGCATGATCAATCTCAATCAAGCCGTTCGCATTGTGCGAGAAGAAAGTGGCGGCAAAGTGTTATCAGCCAAGTCTGTTCGTTCACCCAATGGATCGCTTAGGCACCATGTGCGTGTATTGGTCGATGGTCAGCGCGTCACTACCTTGGTGGTGGATCAACAGGGAAGGCTGCAGCGGACGCGTTAGCATGCGCATTCTCATCGTCGAAGACGAGGCGAGGCTCAGTGAGCAGCTGCACAAGCAGTTGACCCATGCGGGCTATGTTGTCGATGTGGCCCCAGATGGCATTGAGGGCCAATTTCTGGCCACGGAATACACCTTTGATTTGGCGATTATCGATCTTGGTTTACCCAAACTGGCCGGCGTAGACCTTATCGCATCTCTGCGGCAACGCCAGATAGACACGCCAGTGCTCGTGCTT
Organism: K189A clade bacterium; assembly: GCA_902613475.1. Classification (GTDB taxonomy): domain Bacteria; phylum Pseudomonadota; class Gammaproteobacteria; order Pseudomonadales; family Azotimanducaceae; genus UBA4421. The sequence continues at coordinate 4,774 of CACMHG010000036.1, read as the reverse complement.
ACTGCCCGCAGTCATTGGCGGGATAAAGTCGAGTGTTTAGAGGCAGGGGCAGACGACTATCTTACCAAGCCCTTTCGAATGGAGGAGCTGCTGGCCCGGGTCAATGCCCTGATCCGCCGCTCTGCCGGACACGCGACACCGATTATTACCCTTGGCCCACTAAGCGTTAATACCGCCAGCCAACAGGTTTTTCTAGACGAAGAAGCCCTCGATCTCACCTCCTTTGAATACAAGCTGCTGACCTATTTGTTAATGGGCCAACAGCGCATCATTTCCAAGACCGAGCTAACCGAACATCTCTATGCCCAAGACTTTGACCGAGACAGCAATGTGATCGAGGTGCTGATCGGTCGCCTGCGTCGCAAACTTGCGCCCCATCAGCTGATTCAAACTGCCCGGGGTCGCGGTTACCGCATGAGCTTGGCCGATGTGCCAGTCGAACCACCCGCTGCGCCCACATGAACTCCATACAGCGTCGACTGGCCTTGGTATCGATTTCCGTCTTGCTTAGCTTTCTGTCTCTAACGGGCCTTTTCCTAGAGCGCACCTACCGCAATAGCGTCGTGACCGGGGTTCAGCAGGAGCTGCAGCCAGTCATCTACGCGCTGATGGGTGTGGCTCAAGAGCGGCAGGGATCGCTGCAGTTCTCCAGCAACCTGTCACAGCCGCGGCTGCAACAGCCGGACTCGGGTCTGTTCGCCTTGGTGACCGATGGCACCGGCACCCCAGGCTGGCGCTCGCCCTCCCTGACCATGGCCGATGCAGCCCTTGCGTCGCAAATCGACGAATTTGCCGACGGCGCGACCTCGGTCCCGACGGAACGCAAAGTGTTTGCACCATCCGCAGGGTTCGCGGATCTGTATTGCCTAAGCAATAGCGTGGAGTGGGAAGGGCTGGTCGAGCCTGCAGTAGCCTTCGTTCTGTGCACCGACCAAGAACCCTACCGTCAGTCAATGGCGCAATTTCGCTACGCACTGATTGCAGGCTTTGGCTCGCTGTCGCTTTTGTTGTCGTTCGCGTTGCTGCTCGTCCTGCGCTGGGGTCTTCGGCCTTTGCGACAGATCCGTCACCAGTTACTGCAGCTGGAGCAAGGCGACCTTGAGGCCCTTGAGCCGGTGCAGCCCTTAGAGTTAGCTCCCTTGGTAGAGAGTCTGAATCAGTACATTGCCCATCAGTCGGCTTTGCGCAACCGGCACCGTCAGTCGCTTGATGACCTATCTCATAGCCTGAAGACCCCCCTTACCGTGTTGCGGCTGGGTGCGGGAGACAGTCGACCCGATCTGGCCTTGCTGCAGGAACAAGTTGCCCGTATGCAGGCCATCGTCGATCACCAGCTTACCCGCATCGCGCGGGTGGCTCAGACTGAGGCCGCATCCAATCAGGGTTGGGTGAGCGTTGAACGGGTGATCGGGCAGCTGCTGCGTGCGCTGGCGGTGGCCTACCCCGAGCATGAACTCAAGCAGTCACCCGCTGGTGATTGGCAACTTCGCATTCACGAGGACGATCTGCTGGATATGCTGGGCAATGTTATGGAGAACGCCTGCAAATACGGGAATCAGCGACTGATGGTATCTGTGCAGGCAGGAGATGCTCGCGGCGACGGCCTTCAGGCGGGTCTGCAAATATGGATCGAGGACGATGGGCCGGGCATCGCCGCGGATTTGGTGGATACGGCGCTGCGACGTGGTGTTCGATTCGATAGTCGCGAGACAGGACAGGGCATTGGTCTGTCCATGGTGTCTGAGCTTCTCGAGATCTATGACGGAGATCTGCAAGTTGAGACGAGCACCCTGGGCGGAGCCAAGGTAATCCTGACGTTTCAGCAGGCCCGTCCTGCTGCCACTTCGGCTTCGCTAGTTTAAGCGGCTGCTCAGGGCCCGGAAGAATCGCTCGCGTAGGGCGTTGTCGCTGTCGGATTTCGGTCCGCTACTGCACCAACGCTCGAGCAGTTCTTGGTTGTCGATGAGCTGAATATTGCGCACCCCTCGATTCATGAGCGCCACCTGCAAAGCCATACGCGCGCCTTGCTCCTCGGCAGGGCCCGCAATATCTGCGGCAATCTCCGCCTCCATGGTCAGGGCTAACAAGTCGCCTGTTTCGGCGGTACCAGCCGCTCGTGTGTTGAACCAAGCGTGGGGCGCTTCAATGGTCTCATCGGCGATTTCCGCTTGGCTGACGGCTTCATCCCAAACTCGAAATTCGGCCAGGCGCTGCGATTTTTTGGCCTGCTGAGCCTGTGTTCGTCGAGCACGTAGCCGCTGCTCAAGGTTCTTTAACGCCTCGCGATGCTTTGCATCGATACGCATCTCCCCGGCCCTGTCTCGCAGCGCTGCCAAGCCTGATTCGGCATCAGCGATGGAATCTTGTTCGGCATCAAATGCCGCGATGTCATCCACCAACGCCTGGAGCTGCTGCTGCGCCGCAGAGCGTTGGCTTGAGCGTTCATCCTCGAGCCGAGCAAAAATGTCATCGCAGGCGGCGCGAAACTTTTTCCATAAGCGCTGATCCGCGCCCCTTGGGGTGTTACCAATGTCTCGCCACTGGGCCTGTAGCTGCTTGGCTGACGTCGCCAAACCCTCTGAACTGTCCTGCTCGACCAACGCCTGAGCTTGGCTGACCAGATCTTCCTTCGCCTTGACGTTGTGATCCCAAGTGCTTTTCACTCGGTCGTGTAGGGCAGACTGCAGTTCTTCAAACCGCGCTTCTACAGCCTTCAACGCTTTGCGGTCGCAGGGGTGATACCGACGCCACTCCTGTCGGGCTTGGCGCATAATGGTCTCGGCAGCCTTCATGTCTGCATGCTGCCAATCGGTACTATCCAAGTATTGCTGCAGCTGCTCGCATAGGGCCTTGCGGGCATCTAAATTGTCGCTGCGCTGCTTACTTTGTACGGCAAAGTGCTCGCGGCATATTTTAAAGGCCTTTTCCGCTAGCTCGTCAAACTGCTGCTGCAGCTGGAGCTGCTCCTTGGGTAGCGGGCCTAGCGCGTTCCACTGGGCTCTCAGCTCCTTAATCTGCTCGCGCTGAGACTGGGCAGATAGCGGCGTATTGACGATGGCCTCGATCGACTGCAGCAGCGCATCGCGTTTTGGCGACGCCGCAAATTGCTGCCAATCACTGAACTCTCCCAGCTGAGTGCTGATGCGGTTGAGCAATTTTTCATTGCCCTTGGCACCTTGCTTCTGCAGCTTTCGGCAACGGCCCAGGGTGCTCAGTGCTTTCTTGAATTCACCGTTATCAACCAGGCCTTGCAGTATGGCGCTAATGTCCTTGAGTTCCTGAGTGAGCGCCGCTTGTTCCTTCGCCAAGCTGCGCTCCTGGTCCACGCACCGCGCAATATCTTGACGTAATTTTTCCAGTATCCCGGGCACAGGATAATCCGCGGGCCAAGCCACAGATTTTTCTGCCTGCCGCGCACGCTTTAGCCAGTGGGCAAGATTTGCAGCGGACGATCCTTGTTCACGATGCTGTTCGGCTTGATTCTCGCGTTGGTCCAGAGCCTGCCAATCAATGGCTGCCAGTTGCCGCCAGCCTTTGAACAGGGCGTCGCAGCGTTTGAAGAGCACCTCGAATTGCTCGTGCTGGCTGGACGTCGGAGGAAAGCCTGAGTCGGCATCAACCCATGCTTGGCGATGGGTCTCTAGGCGCTGAATTTGTTGGTTCAAGTCCTCGGTGTCCAATGCCTGCACATCTGTCAAATGCTCGAGCAAACCCTGCATTGCTTCGATAAGCCCAGGGTAAGGATTGTCCTGGGTGCTGGGAACGCTAAGGTCAAGTTCAGCGAACGGGTTGAGTAATGTTTCGTCGCTATGTCCGGCGGCGCCGGCAGTGCTCAGAACATCTCGCGCTTCACGTATTTTTTGCACCAGTTGTTCATGGCGCAGGTGCAGTTGGTTCAGTTTTTTGCGCTGAACGATAAGACTATCGAGGTCCTTGGGAACCAGCTTGAGCTCTCGCTCGGTGCTGTTGTGTACGTCATTGAGGGCTTCAAGGTGCTCTGCTAGCTGGCGTCGGCCGCCACGTATCTTGTCCAAACCTTCTCGGGCGAGACGATTGCATCCCTTATCCTTGCCTCGGGAAATTTTCTCGAGCGCTATCAGTCCTGTCTCGTCCTTTAGCAGCGGAATATCCAGCAGTTTTGGCTTGGTCTCAGCGGGTGCGCGGATGACCAGCCAAGCAGCCTGCTCGGCAGTGGTCACGCGTTGACTCAGCGTCTCGATATCTGATCCATTAGCCGTTTGCAGCCGAGCCTGAAATAAACGCTCGTGTTGGTTGGCTGCGTGATGCGAGTCCAGGGGCAAGAGTTTGCATAGGCGTTTAGCGGCAAGCTCGCCTAGGTGGGATCGCTCCAGAAGTGCCGCAAGTGCTTCAACGTCTTGAACCGCTGATACTGCGCGTTTGGCAATTTCGAGGCTCATCCCTTCGACTTCAACATCACGCTCCGGCAGCTCGCTAAGAACCCGGTGTATGGGGGACTCGTCGACTTCAGGCTGTTCGTGGGCCTTGCAATAGCCCAGGTACCGATCTAGTACCGACAGCTGCTCGGATTGCTCCAGATCCGGAAGTACTGCCAGAGTTGCTGGATCGAAAGCGTCACTTTTTTTAAATAGCTTACCGAACATTGTCTTGCTACCTGGGCTTCTCTTCAGTCGATTGAGCGGTTGCTGATCGCGCTACAGCGCGTTATGCGCACCGTCGCACAAGGGCGCGCCCTTGGTGTGTTTACACCCGCAAAAATACAGGGTTTTGCTTGCCGGAGCGGTATAGGTCTGAG
>CACMHG010000035.1 GCA_902613475.1 K189A clade bacterium | reverse complement strand
ACACCCCAGTCTTCCGCATAAGCCCCTACGCCGCTTGTGCCGCGAACATCATTGATAGCATTGGCGAGGAGCATATAGGAAAAGTCATCCACGGTAATGGACTCGCCGTTGACCGAAAGCGTCACGGTTTCGCCAAACGTAGCGCTGCCTGCTTCTAGAAACCCCCAAGTTCGAGCTCGAGCAAACACACCGGTCGTGTCTGAGACTGCGTTGATGGTTTGTTCGATGCTCGCTGCAGTTTAATCCGCTGTAACGTTAATCACCGCCGAGCCCGTGGACGAGGAAATTTGGAATGAGGACGCGCCAAGGCCGTTGGGTTGCGGATCGCTCGTGGCCTGCGTCATAAAGGGCGCATCCGCCCACAGTGCGTACCCGGTTTTAGCACCCCACAGCTTTTGGCTGGCGAGGGACCCGATGGATATAGATATGGTTTCGCCAGAGTTTGCGCCCACTTGAACTTGCTGGCTGCGCTGAAAGTCAGCCTTGAAGACTGCCGAATCGTTGAACTTGGTGTGGGTACCAATGCGGTCTATTTCCTGAACAAGAGCGCCGATCTCTTTTTGGATATATGTTCGGTCAGTATCGGACAGGGTGTCATTGGCGGCTTGTAGGGTCAGCTCTTTGATGCGCTGCATTATGTCGAGGCTGCTCCCCAGGGCGTCGTCGATCACCCGCAGATAACTTAAAGTATCATTGACGTTTTTCACCACCATATCGACGCCGCGGATTTGAGCCGTCATGCGCTCGGCGATGGCAAAGCCCGCGGAGTCATCGCTAGCAGAATTGATTTTTCTACCAGAGGACAGACGCTCCATAGCCGTCTCGAGCTCTTCTCGGGAGAGTGATATTTGGCGCTGAGTACTCAACGCTCTAATGTTCGTCTTTACGACCAGGCTCATACTTTGACCTCCAGAGTCAATGTATAAGCTGATCCTTGTCCCGATTAGGACCCCTCCAAAGCAAGCCGAAGGTCAGCTGAATTTTCCACCTACGTGGCAGATTTTCGCCACATTTCGCGCCAAACCGGCAACTTTTTGCCGTTACGGGCGTATTGTAGGCTTCTACCTGGAAAACTTTAGTGAGAACTTGATCTTGTCAGTGGCCTAGCACTGATGCTGGGCTGAAAAAAGGAGGTAGCTACGAAAGCCTGGTACAGGGCAGTACGGTTTTGGAATGAATGTCAGCCAAAGACCAGTATCCGCCCTATTTGAGATTCGAGGGTCTGTTAGGTACCGGCAAGTATTTGGCCGTTGTCCTTAAGATGCTTCGCAATTCTAATGATCTCGCGATGTGCCAAGCTTATTTCGGAAGTCACCAAGTCGCGGAGCTCACCCAAATCGTTAAAACGTTAACCTTCTAGGTCGTTAAGCACTAGCTGTTTTCTGCAGCCCGTTAACAGACTCAGGATTCTTTCCTTAAGCGGCGCCTGCGTTGCCTTCAGCGCTAGGGTTAACAAACGATAAGGACACTCTGAAAGAATGACGCCTAGGCTTTGATCTCAAGGCTATCTAAATCCTGATACCGATACGTTCTATCTTGCATTGTGACACTCACTTTTTCTTTTTTTGAAATTGTTAAAAATTCTAGCGTGGCGCAGCTTATGCGCGAGCGCTTCGCCAGCGGTACTTAGGCAAAAAGGCCAAAAAATGCGTGATTTTGCAACCCTAGTCACTTTCCACTCGAATGATACAAGGCAAAACACCTTAGTAACTCTGCGGACGCCGCCCGGGATACTTTAAAAATTTTTCGTTACGCGAAGGATGCATCGCGCGGTTTTGACCAAGCCAAACGGAATGTTCGTGGGGCTTGAGCTTGAACGCCGATTGCTACTTCAGGGATTTTGACCCAGGCGTGAACTAGGCCTTGGTAACAAGTACTTTCATCGTCGGTTTGGTGCTGAACTGAAAGCGCTTGACGCACAGTCCATTGCGTTCAAGCGCCGCACGTAATGAAGAGCGGTAAAAATAAAGTAAATGTTCGGGTGGGCGCACAGAATCCCACTCCACCAGCTCACGCCAGCTCTTTGGCAAGGAACGATGTCCCATATCCGGAGTGGTCATCAGCAGTAGGCTGTCCTGGTGCATGACTCCTGCAATGCCGCGTAAAAAACGATCAACCGAACTCAAGTGTTCGATGACCTCACTACAATAGAGAAAGTCGTAGGTTTCCCCGCGCTCAGCCAATGCTTCTATGCCAATATTTTCAAACTCACAGTGAGGAAATTGGCCCATGGCCGCGTCAATGCCGTCCGTATCAACGTCGATGCCCTTGGCGCGAAAACCCAAAGTTCGGGCAGCCTCAACGGCAAATCCAACGTTGCAGCCCACGTCGAGAAATGACCCCGTTCGCCGCCATAGATTTGCCTGCCGTATTCTGTTGCGAGCCCGCCTGATCTTAGAGTCGAGCTTGTTCTTGTACTGATGACTCTTGTGGTAGTCCTGATAGAAAGCACGGATTACTTCGTCCTTCGGCATAGGAGCTACATAGACCAGGGCGCAGTCGCTACAGCGTTCAAATCGATAGCCTTCTTTTTCGACGGGCTGACCATCCACCTTCAATTCACCGGTGTTGCTGCCGAAGCAGGCATAGCAGGTAGTGGTCGCTATGAGTGCATCATCCTTAATGTGAGCTCCTAGATTTTCAGCGGGCAGATGGTTGGAAGGCTACAAAGTTAGGGCGGTTAGAGTCGGATTGTCGTTACAGTTTTTTAGCATACCGAACTTGCGGAATTCTATTTTTCCAGGCCAATGGATTGGGGCACCGCCTCGATCAACCTATGCAGCTTTTTACCCCAGGATTTTGGATCAGTATTCGCGCGTTCGCGGCGCTCTTGCGCGGCACCAATTGCCCGATCTATTTGCGCATAAATGTTACCCGATCGAGGGTTTGGTTCGTGCTCGATCGTTATTTGTTGCGCGTCTTCTATGGGTTTTAAAAACCCCTGCTCTAAGTAGCCGGCAATGGCTGCGGCGTCATTTTCAGTCATTTGGCAATGTTTGGGGGCAAAACTGTAGACCGGTTTGCCGGTGTACATTGCTTCAGCAAGCATGCTGAGACTGTCTTGCGTGCAGACTATGAAATCGCAGTCGTGAAGAAACTCGTCCATAACTCGCTCAGGGTTGTCGGCCCACCAAACAGAGCGTTCCAACGCGACGGTATTCCCATGCAGCATCGACTTTAGCTCTGTCTCGTGTTTTACCTCGGTGCGTCTTGAAGTACTTAGTAGCCAGCGCACGTCGTTGCCCAAGCCGGCCATCCACTTCGCAAGACGCTGCCAGTCTGAGTCGACAAAAACGCAACCCGCACCGTCTCCTCCGATCAGCACGCAACCCGTTAGTAGCCTTTCTGGGGTTGTTACCTTAGGCCTATTGAGGTCACTTATTGCGACTGGAGGTAGGGGCAAAACAACATTGTGTTTTGCGGGGTCTGGGACAACCGTAAAAACACAGTCAAGGAACTTACGCGGGTAGCGCTTGGTGGTGCCGCTAAAAACGCTCGGCGCATTGTGACGCGCCGACAGCGCTCCAAGCATAAAGAGGGTATCGCCGCCGGAACCAATAACGATATCGGGTTCGGAGTCTGGCCACGGGGATAGATGGTAGGAAATTGGTAGCAACCGGTACAAGAAGCCTGGCGGCAATAACCGCGCAGCGGTTCTTAACATCCAGCGCCAGAGGGGGCTGCGCAGCGTCGCCGAAACCCAATGAACCTGAACATGACGAGTGGAGCTTAAGGCAGCGACGATACCTTTTGATTGACTTTCATGCCCGGCTCGCCCGTCTGTTAGCACCCATAGGGTTTGTTCAGACGATGCTGATTGCTCTGCGGGCGTTTGTGGAGGATTCAAGCCGAACTTCCAGAGTAATTTTTTGTGAATCAAAAAATGACATGTGAAAGTGACCTGTCGGTGACTCGATTGTTACAAGTTCAAGACAAACCCAATCGTCCATTCTTCAGCCTCAGATCACCGTGGCGTCGCGTAGACCTCCAAGGGTCTCCTTATCAGAGAAAACAATCTGAGTTGAACTGAATCCTTTGGGTGTTGATGCACTTCCCAAGGCTGAGGGGCGACCCAATTAACGTAAGGCCAGTCAACTGGCGTGACCAGCCTTAGCGCCTTAACGCTGGAAAAATGATGCGTTTAAAGTGAGTAAAGCTTGGCCACATTAGTGCGGGTTATTTTGTCTCGCGTTTCCGCCGAGTATTCCTCGAACATTTCATCTAAAACTTGAGCCGAGCAGGGCCAGGTGGAATCGGTATGCGGGTAATCGGATCCCCATAGCAAGGTTTCCTCGCCGATCATATCTGCCGTGCGCAAGGCAGCAATGTCGTCTTCGATCGTGGCGTAGAACTGACGTTTCCATAACTCCAAGACATCTACAGGCGGCGTGCTGGAGGAATCTTTTGCGTACTCCCTAGCCCAGCCTTGCTGAACCTTATCCAGCCAATGAGCTACCCGACCTGCATTGAATTCAGCCAGAACAAATTTGAGCCTTGGATATTTCACACAAACGCCTCGTACCATTAGCTCTACTAAGGTGTCGTGAATCAAAGCAGAAGAACTAGCATACTGAACGATGGGGTCGCGGTTTGAACCTGCCTTTAACTAATCTGGCGTGTGGGACATGCAAGCAACATGGAACGCGACAGGCAGACCCGCTTCCTCAGCCAGAGCCCACATTGGCTCATAGCATGGATCGCTATACTTTCTGTCTCGAGGCGCGTTGGAAGGTAGCATAATGCCCTTAAGACCGAGTTTGATCACCCGGTTCAACTCTTCGTAAGCCCGTCCAGGATCTTGCACAGGCAGAGCTGCCAAGCCGACCAACCGGCCTTTGGAGGCCACCTGCTGAGCATGCATCCAGTTGTTGTAGTTTTGCTGAAGTGCGACCAGTAGATCGTGGTTAGGTAAGCCGAACATCGAGAACCAGCCCGAATACAGCACCTCTGCAGAAATGCCATCAATGTCCTGGTCATCAGGCCGGCGAGCGCCGTCTCTCAAGCCAGGGCGCATGGCCGCGTATCCCCCTTTAAAGTAAGCCTGAATCTCCGGGTCGTCGATTGAACCAGCACTCGGTTTTGAGGCATGTGCCCTGGGAAGCGGTGTTTCATAATCCAGTCTTGTGCCCGCGAGACACATAATCGCGACATTTCTTGATCGATTAGGTTGGTTAGGAATCGTGATCCAGTCTCCCTTGCTTTCCGAATGCACAACTCTCGGCGCGTCATCACCAAATCGCTTAGGCAAGCCATCGAAAACTTCGGGTCCCTCAAGGGCGTGGGAGTCTGCTGAGATAGGCCGCGGATCATCTAGTAGTGTCATCTCTTCTCCTAAGATCATGTCGAGGGCAATGTTGAGCCCTTGGGGATAGCATAGGCGACAGATTAGTCAATATATTGAACGCGTTCAATAAACTTGGGGGATCTAATGCGAAGCAAAGTGAATCGCGCTAAAGTTGCTCCAGCGCCATCGTAGTTGCACAAAATGTGCAGAAATCTCTATGCCAAGACCTGCCCTAACCGATGAACAACGCCAGCATAGTCGGCGCAAGATCCGTCGAGCCGCAGCCGAGCTTTATGCAGCCAAAGGCCTCAGCGGGATCTCTGTTCGCGCAGTGGCGCAGCTAGCCGGTGTCTCAACGGGCACGGTTTATTCCCACTTTGGCAGCCTGAGTGAATTGATGCAGTCTTTGTGGCGGCGTCCGGCAGCCAAGCTCCTTGAGAATATGGTGCAGATAGCCGAGGACAAGGCTGATCCCACCGAACGGCTGCGCTCTTTACTGCAGGCCTACGTTGATTTTTCTGAAGAGCATAACCAGGTTTTTCGCAGCGCCTTTCTTTTCGTGCGGCCACCGCACTTAGATGCTCCTAAACGGTTCCCCCTGGCCAAGGATCGTTTCTTTTGTCTATTCGCTAACGCCATATCCCAGGGTCAACAAGCTGAGCAATTTCGCCAGGGGGATCCGCTTAGTCATACGCAGCTGGTTCTAGCAGCCGTCCATGGCGCTTTAGCACTACCCGTTAATTTGCATCGCCTTGCTCTACGAGATGGCCCAAGTGCGGCCAGGCTAGCTATTGACGCTCAACTTCAGTGGCTGCAGATCAAAACTGAGTAGCCTCAATCGGAGTCCTTCAGATGCAGAATAGGCCCGGTTCCTTACGGGCTGCAGGCGCTAACAACTTGCTTAGCACGACCTATCAGGATCGCTCTGCAAGCTAATCCACCTGCTCTATCGGGCGCTCTTTCAATTTCTGAGGTTATGTATTGGCTCTTTGGCTACCGTCTGAGCCCACGTTGAAAAAAACGTGAGCAAATTCAGGGGCCTCAGAGGCCTTCGAATTAAAAAATGGTGGCCAGAGACAGAATCGAACCGGCAACCGCGTTGGGTCGGCACGAATAAGTGTCGACATGGCGCTGAGAGAGAGAAGGTTCATTGGGGAGAGAATGGTGGCCAGAGACAGAATCGAACTGTCGACACGAGGATTTTCAGTCCTCTGCTCTACCAACTGAGCTATCTGGCCGAGGGATCTTCTAGAGCTGAGGCTGCGCCTCAACAGGTCGCGTATTAAAGCGATGTGACTGCCCAGCGTCAACTCTGGGTTGGAGGTTGATAACCCTCTGGGGTGTCCGTAGCTTCATTAGCAAAGTACCGCCACATTTGTTCGCTGAGATATTTTCGTGTGTCTGGCTCAATCAGGCTAAGGTGTTTCTCGTTAATCAGCATGGTCTGCAGTGCCTGCCACTCTTGCCACGCTTGAACCGACACTTCCTTGGCAATGCGCTCGCCCATGGGGCCTGGCAAGGGCGGCTGCTCTAGAGCAGGTAATTCTTTTTTATAGCGACTGCAGATAACGGTCTTGGTCATGGTACGTATGGCCTCCGATGGCAGGGCAGTTTACCTTGTTGACCGTTTAATTTGGCGTCAGACGTTAAGGTGTCAAGATTTTCAGTGCTGCCGCAGATAGGCCAATTGTTTCATCTGATGGCTCAGCAGACTGAACAGCGGGTTGGTTCAGCCTGTCTGTGGCTACCCAGCGCTGGTTGGTCTCCTGCAGCATTTGCGGTTGCCGTCTAAGATCGATGTAGACGGGTTCGATATCCAGATGAAAGTGGCTAAAGGTATGCCGAAAACGTTCGCCACCCCGTGTAGCGATGACGTCTTGTTGTACGACACCTTGATGTCTTAAAAACTCTTCGATGCTTACCTCCACTCCTCGCTCCGGCGGATTCCAGAGGCCGCCCCAAAGTCCACTTTGCTGACGTTGTTCGAGCAGTACGCGATTATCTGGCAGGCGCAGGACGAAAAATCTTGCTTGGCGAATCGGTTTGGCAGGGGCTTTTTTCTTGGTCGGTAGCTCTTGAACTCGGTCCTCAGCCAAGGCTTGGCAACGCCTGCTAAGAGGGCAAACCCGGCAATTAGGTTTGCTGCGCATGCAGAGTGTAGCGCCCAGGTCCATGATCGCCTGGGTGTACGCATCGATACGCTCAATGGGCGTATGTTCTTCTGCTCGCTGCCAGAGCAGTTTGTTGACGGGTGACTGGCTGTAATGGCCTGTAATGGCGTGAAAGCGCGCGAGTACACGTTTCACGTTGCCGTCCAAAATAACTCCGCGCTGCTGCATAGCGATGGCGCGAATCGCGCCTGCCGTAGATGGCCCAATGCCTGGCAAGGCTTCAAGCTGTAGTTGATCTTCCGGAAAGCGGCCGCTGTATTGTTCGACAACGAGTTTGGCGGCTTTGTGTAGGTTTCGACCTCTTGCGTAGTAGCCAAGCCCAGTCCAAAGGTGCAGGACCTCGTCGATACTTGCCGTGGCTAAGTCTTCCACATTTGGAAAGCGCTGCATGAACCGCTCGTAGTAGGCGATTACTGTCGCTACTTGGGTTTGTTGCAGCATGATTTCTGAGACCCACACCCGATAAGGTGTTATCTCAGTTTGCCATGGAAGGTTTTTGCGCCCGTGTAGATCGAACCAATCAAGCAGTCTTTGGGCAAACCAATCCATCCAGCATTGTGTTCTTACTGCTTAAACAAATTCAACAATTGCTCAGCCTTTTCCTTAAGTGCCTCAGGCAGCTTTTCCTCAATACCATCGAGTAACGACTCCTGGACTTTCTCCTGTATCACTCGCTTGCCTTCGCGTTTGGCCAACTCACCCACAATGGACATTGCAGCACTCGTATCAGGACCGCAGTCTGGCTCTGCTGCAGTGCCCCGACAGTAAAAAGGCAGTGGCAAGTCAGTAAACAGCGGATCGAGCCGAATCAGTTGATCGGCGGTAGCTCGTTGAACGGTAAGGGTGCCCTTGAGATTTAGCACACTGTCCGCTTGGGCAAGCGTGCCTCGCATCGCGACGTCAAGGTTATCGAGGTTGGCATCTGCGACCACCTGCTCGTCCTGTAACGATGCATTTACAAGGAGGCGTTGATACTGCATGACATTGGGCCAGTTCGCGGCAGGGTTCTCTTTGCCTGCGAGAGCGCTGATGCTGGTAACGGTTTCTTTCAATTTTTGTATGTTTACGCTCCCATTAGCCGCCTGCAGAGTGGTGCTGAGTCTGCCGTCTTTAACCGCCAACGATACCTCGCTCTCGGGCCAGCTGAGGCTGCTCACACTGAACTGAGCTGATGTGCAGTCCATTTGTCCGTTATATATGTTGAGGGTGTCGGTTTGGCTGACTGCCGCCCCATCGATCTCTTTCAGCCAGCCTGTGCAATCAGCGGCGACAGGTATTTCACCCAATCGAGTGTTAACGGTCGTTTGGGCAATCATAAGATCAGACAAAGTGGCGCCGGGAACTACCTTCGAATCGGGTAGCGCATAAGTCAGAGTGCCAGATAGGTTCACCGGGGCGGCGCCTTCCCTCACTTCACTCGGTTCGCCTGCTTGTAGCATTAACATCTGTGCCTGAAACGGCGTGGCTTGACCCAGGGCGAAACCTTGCATTGCAAATTCCTGTACCCGGAAGCCTGCATCCTTTATCCGTACTTCATCCAAAATCAGGTCATCGAGCCGCCATTTTTCAGGCGACTTGGTCAGCTCTGACAGGCTGAGTCCGACCCTAAGTTTGCTCACATGGATTTGGGTCTCGCCGTCGCGCAGTTTAATGTTCACTGCAGCTAATCCCAATTTTGGCAATACCTGCCAATTCAGGTCTCCGAGAATCTCGACTTGATAGCCGCTGGCGATACTCAGCTGTGCGCTCAGCTCCTCTTTCAAAGTTTCCTTGTCACTCAGGTAGTATCCGAGCCCCGCGACCAGTACAACGAGGATAAGGATGAGCGTGATGAAAATCCGTTTAATCATGAGTATCTCTCGTGGCGGCTGCGCCCGTATTGGTAGTGATGGTAACCCGAAGCTCGCGATAGCAATGCAGGAACTTCTCGGCAGGCCGGCAACGTTGTTTGCGCGGAGCAGTCCACACTTTGGGAACGGAGCAGGCTTGGCGATATACAGTAGACTGGAGAAACAGCTGAACTCGCTGGCTGATTAGATTTTTGGCACGACAATACGCGTGAGGTGTACATGAGCGTTAACAGCTTCGATCCGCAACAATTCGACCCGTCGCAAGCTTCGGCAGAGCTCGGTAATGCCCTTTTGGAGCAAGCGATATTGGCTGCCCATGCCCAAGATCATGGCGCTCGGCTGCGCTTAACCGCAGACGAGGTGGCAGCCCTGGCACCTGCCATTACGCACGCTGCTTGGAGTGCGGTAGCACAGAACTTATCGACACAGGATTTGGTCGCGCTTATACGGCTTTTTACCTTGGGCGAGGGCCAGTTTTCCAGCTGGCAGGCTGGTGCGAAATCTGCGGTGATTAAACTGGTACGCGTCATGAAAGCACGTAAAGAAATGACGCCTGAATTGACCGCTTGGATCAAAGCGAATACGGACAACCGGTTTTTGCCACATGGCGATCTGATGGACCGGCTATAGCAAACTCCGGTGACAGGGCCTAGGTTAAGAGCGCCTGGATAAAGAACGCGCAGGTAAAGAACGCTTAGGTAAAGAGCGTCTCGGTAAAGAGATTGACCGAAACCGGGCGAACAGCGTCGGTCTTCAAGTCTGCATTGTTCGGCAAAGGCGGCTAAACTCCGCACCGCTTGTGCGCGATGGCGAGGCTCATCAAGGCGAACAAAGCAAATCCAACTTTTTGTTAAGAGAGAACAGCGTGCGTCAGGCTTCAATTCATCGCGACACTACCGAAACTCAAATCAAGCTCAGCATCAACCTCGACGGCAATGGCACCAGTCACTTCGATACCGGGCTGCCATTTTTTGACCACATGCTCACGCAGATTGCCCGCCATGGGATGATCGACATTCATGTGGAAGCCTCTGGGGATTTAGAGGTCGATGCGCATCACATGGTCGAAGATATTGGCATCGTCCTCGGCCAAGCGCTGAACGAAGCAGTGGGCGACAAGAGCGGGCTGACTCGTTACGGACATGCTTACGTGCCCTTGGATGAGGCGCTCTCGCGCGCTGTTGTCGATCTTTCTGGTCGCCCAGGCCTGCACTATCGGGTGGACTACACTCGGGCGCGGGTTGGAGACTTCGATGTCGATCTGCTGAGGGAATTTTTCCAGGGTTTGGTCAATCACTCGATGATGACTCTGCACCTATATAACTTGCTCGGCGACAATGCCCATCACCAAGCAGAAACGTTGTTTAAAGCCTTTGGGCGCGCCCTGCGGATGGCGGTTGCCGAGGACCCGCGTATGACAGGCATCGTGCCGTCTACCAAGGGTAGTCTGTAAGCGTGCTGCTGATCCCGGCTATTGATCTAAAAGAAGGCCAATGCGTGCGTTTGCGTCAAGGCCGCATGGACGACACCACCGTGTTTTCCAGCGATCCAGTGGCCATGGCTGAACACTGGAAGGATCAGGGTGCGAGACGTCTGCATATCGTGGATCTCGATGGCGCCTTTGCAGGAATGCCTCGTAACGGTGACCTGATTCGGCAGATGGTCTCTGCGATGGGCGATGTCCCTGTTCAGGTCGGTGGTGGCATTCGTAGCCAGCCAATCATCGAGGCCTACTTGGACGCTGGGGTGCAGGGCTTGATCATGGGCACCAAGGCCGTCAATGACCCGGATTTTCTACGATCCATGGCTACCGCTTATCCCGGCAATATTCTGTTGGGTTTGGATGCGCGAAGTGGAGTCGTGGCCACCGAGGGTTGGGTCAAGGAAACCGGTATCGACGCCCAAGATTTTGTCCGCGATTTGTCCGACCTACCGCTGGCAGGCGTTGTGTATACCGATATAGATCGCGACGGCATGATGCAGGGCCTCAACGTGACATCGACCCTGGCTCTTGCGAGAGCAGCCCAGTTACCCGTAGTAGCGTCGGGGGGTGTCACCGCTCTGGGTGATTTGCAGGCGTTGAAGGTTGCCTTTGCAGAAGATACCACTCTGCTAATGGGTGCGATTACCGGACGGGCGATCTACGAAGGCAGTCTAGATGTGGCAGCAGGACAGGCCTTACTCGACGCTTGATGGAGCCGATATCACCCCTGTGTCAGCGATCGCTTGCAGGGCTGCCCTAATCACCGCGTTCTCGTCCAAAGAAATCACTTCAATATCGGGCAGCAGTCCTGTCTCGCTAAATGATCGTCCCCTTGGGGTGAGATAGCTTGCGGTAGTGATTTTCAGAGCGCTGCCATTCGCCAGCGGTGGGAGCAGTGTTTGTACGCTGCCCTTGGCGAAGGTCTGGCTACCCACCACGGTTGCGCGCCCATAATCCTGCAGCGCTCCCGCAATAATTTCAGCAGCCGAGGCGGTCCCGCCATCGACTAAAATCGCCAGCGGTAAGGATAGGTAAGGCGTGGTGCTGCTCGCCTGATAAGACTCAAGTCCGCGATGGCTTTGCGTGCTGACAATGGTGCCACTGTCGATAAACAGATCAACGGTCCTAACGGCACAGGTTAACGTGCCGCCGGGGTTGCCGCGCAGATCGAGCACCAGCCCTTTGATCGGGACATCAGTTGTGGGTTCGGCCTGTGCGCGCAGAGCACCCTGTATGTCTTGGGCCAAGGTGTCGTAACACTGCTCGGCTGCTGCATAAACAACCCTATTTTCCAAAAGGCGTGTGCGAAAGTAGACGGCTTTAAGCTCTTGGCGCTCGAGTACTACCGATACAGTTTTCGTTTGCCGAGGCAGATCCTCATTTACGACTCGAACCAGCTCTAAATCGACAGTAGTGCCAACGGTACCGCGCAGGTGATCAATTAAGCGGCTGAGTTGCCACCCAACTACGTCTCGATCATCGATCTTGACGATCACATCGCCTACCTTGATATCAGCGGACGCTGCCGGAGAGTTGGGCAGTATTCGCTGCACAGAAAACCGTTCCTTGCGTAAACCGACTTGCATGCCAACACCGGCGAATGCGCCGCGAGCGCTTGCTCTGAGTTGGGCATATGCCCGTTCACTCAGCACCTGAGAGTGCTCGTCTAGCATGCTGACCATACCTTGAAGAGCGGCGTCGGTTAGCGCGCTTTGATCCAGGGGTGCTTGATAATGCTCAATGAGCTGACGGTTCGCCTCATCAAGACTGCGCAATGAAAGCGAACCTAGTCGTGCGGTCTCATCCATTAAGCCGCGAGGCAGCAACATCCCGGCAATAAGTCCGCATAGCACGCCCAATATCAGGGTGCGGCGCGTTACCGAGGGTTTGCTGCTCACTTGACTAGCCATGCGGCTGGGTTTTGTACTGCGCCATCGTAGCGCAGCTCAAAGTAGATTCCTGGCTCATATCCGCCACCACTATCGCCTGCTTCTGCAATTGGCTCACCGCTCTCCACCCAATCCCCGGCGCTTTTCAGCAGCGCATCAGCGTGTCCGTAGAGCGTCATATAGCCGCCGCCGTGATCGACAATGGCGATGAGCCCGAAACCGCGGAGCCAGTCACTAAACACTACCCTGCCCCGAAACACAGCGCTGACGGTATCGCCCACGTCGGCGGCGAGATCGATGCCCCGCCAGCTCAAATTGGTGTCTGCGCGGGGTTTACCAAAGGAGTGTCTGATGCGCCCTGTTATTGGCGTAGGCAATCGGCCTTTGGCGGCGGCAAACGCCCTGCCATCGAGGGTGGATAACTCGCTGCGCAGTTGCGCGAGGAGCGTGCGCAGACGTTCGCTGTCGGCTAGCAGTACATCGCGTTGTCGGGTTCTGTCTTGCCGCTGTTGGGCAAGCGCATTGATGGCCAAGGCTCGCTCATCTCGCTGGATTTGAACTTCCTTGGTCCGATCGGCTAGCGCCCGACCTTGCACTCTTTGTGCTTCTAGCTGTTCGTCTAACGCCTTTCGAGTTTCGGTGAGTCTAGCCATGCTGACCTTATACTGCTCTATGGTTGCTAGGCGCTGTTGACTGAAGTAACCGTGATAACGCATGAAGCGCTGGGCGTCGGCGCTTGAGCGTTGACTGAGTAGCTGCTTGATAAAGTCGTCGGCGTTTAACCTCGATGCCGCCTGCACATGGGCGACAATAATGTGGCGCTGCTCCTGGGTCTGCTCGGCTAGGCTGCGGCGCTGCTTTTGAAGCTGTGCCACCTCGGACTCGATCTCAGAGAGGGAGGCTTCGAGTTGCCGGCTCTGCCGACGTAGTTGAGCGATGTTTTGATCTTGGCGCTGAATCTGCTGCTGGATTGACGCACTACGTTGCTGGGCTTCAGTGAACCATTCTTCGAGTGCGTTAAGTTTTTGAACTATCTGATCAAGGGCCTGCTTGGCTTCGGCCTCTTGGGCTGCCTGGGTGCTGACGGCACTGGAAACTAGTGCGAGCACTAAACAAATTTGTCGGGCTAGCACCGAGCATGGCGAGATCATGCTCAGGAAGATGCGATAAGTGTTTTGCCGGTCATTTCTGGTGGAACCTCTAGCTGCATCAACTGCAGCAATGTGGGTGCCACATCACACAGGCTACCCCTAGGCCGCAGGTTGAGACGTTGGCCCCCCACATAGACTAAGGGAACAAGATTACTGGTATGTGCCGTATGCTCTTGATCGTTCTGAGGGTCTCGCATTTGCTCAACATTGCCGTGATCGGCGGTTACCAGCATTTGGCCGCCCACGGCCTCGATCGCCTGTTCCAGTCGAGCCAGACACTCATCGAGCGTTTCTACTGCCGCAATGGCGGGCTCCAGCTTGCCGCTATGACCAACCATGTCGCCGTTCGCATAGTTACACACGATGGCATCGTAATTGCCGCTGTGAATCGCCGCTATCAACTCATCTGTGACCTTGCGGGCGCTCATTTCTGGCTGCAGGTCATAGGTGGCTACATTGGGAGAAGGAATCAAAACCCGTTTTTCACCCTCAAAGGGCTGTTCTCGTCCACCTGAGAAAAAGAATGTGACGTGCGCATACTTTTCGGTCTCGGCGATGCGCAGCTGCCGCTTGCCGTGATTTTGCAGATACTCACCCAAGGTATTTTGCAGCTCCTGCGGCGCAAAGGCACAAGGAAGAGCGATATCGTCAGCGTACTTCGTCAACGTGGTGAAATTGGCGGCGGGTGTAAAGGATCTGCGCTGGAAGCCATCGAAGTTGGGGTCCGTCATGGCGCGGGTAAGCTGGCGGGCGCGGTCGGCGCGAAAATTCATAAAGATTACGGCGTCGTCGGCCGCAATACCTCTCGGTGGCTGCTGAGTGTCGTGCAGGGCTGTTGGCTGTACAAACTCGTCGCTCTCCTCGCGTTCGTAAGCACCCTGAAGTGCCTCAACGGCACTTTGCGCGTGAAAGGGTGCTTCGCCTCGGCTCAGTAGATTGTATGCTCTAGCCTGGCGGTCCCAATTGTTGTCCCGATCCATTGCGTAGTAGCGTCCGCAAATGCTCAAAACGCGACCGCAATTCAAGCTCTCCAGCAAGGTTTCAGCGGCTTGCAGCGAGGGCATGGCGCTTCTTGGCGGAGTGTCTCTGCCGTCCAAAAAGGCATGCAAGTAGATTTCTTTCAGTCCGGCGGCTGCGGCGGCGCGTATTAACGCAAAGATCTGGTCTTCATGGCTGTGAACGCCACCCGGTGACAGTAAGCCCATGATATGCAGCGCGCTGCGATTGTCCCGCACGCAGCTAAAGACGTCGCTAAAGGCTGCGTTACCCGCAAATTCGTTGGTATCAATGGCTCGATTGATGCGAGTGAAGTCCTGGTAGACCACGCGACCCGACCCAAGGTTCATATGGCCGACCTCGGAATTTCCCATTTGGCCTTCAGGCAGGCCGACATCAAGCCCCGAACCTGAGATCAGCGTATGGGGTCGCCGTGCAATGAAGCGGTCCCATGTTGGCGTCTTGGCCAGCGCAATCGCGTTGTGCTCGACTTCTAGGCTGTGACCGAACCCATCCAGAATAACCAGTAGGCTGACAGTGGACATGTTGAGGAACCCTCAGGTTTGATGCGGCGGAGAGTTTAGCAAAAAGCACAGTGATTCAGGATGAATGTGTATAATCGCGCCTCCTTAAAAGGGCGTAGGTATGGAACAGTTTTTTACCTTTTTGGGTAACCATCCAATCTTGGTTGGCACCTTCTTGCTGCTTTTGTTCTTGTTTTTTCGCAACGAAAGAGCGCGTGCGGGTGCGACCGTTGGCACCCAAGAACTGGTGCGACTGGTGAATAAAGAAAAAGCCATCGTTCTAGATGTGCGCGAACGTGCAGAATTTATAGAAGGGCATATTGTGGATGCGGTGAATATCCCCTACGCATCGCTGGAAACCCGGCTAGACGAACTGTCACAGCATAAAGAAAATCCCATCGTTATCGCCTGTAAGATGGGCCAACACTCGGGTGCCGCTGGCACGATCCTGCAAAAAAATGGCTTCACCAATGTGACTCGCCTGACCGGCGGTTACTCTGAATGGCGGGCGCAAAACTTACCGGTGGTAAAATCATGACGGACGAAAATCAGGACGCGCCTCAATCAGAGCAAGCGCAACAGGGCGAGGGCTCCGCAGACGAACAGCAGGTGCAGCTGCGCATTGAAAAGATCTATCTCAAGGATGCGTCTTTCGAATCTCCGAATTCGCCGGAGGTTTTTACCCGGCAGTGGCAGCCGAATCTTTCAGTTGATATTAATACCCGGTCCGCTCCCTTGCCGGATGATCGGCATGAGGTGGTGCTGACCATTACAGTACGTGCCAACGTCGAGGAGGACTATCTGGGCTTCTTGGTTGAGGTACAGCAGGCGGGCATTTTTTTCGTCAAAAACGCCGATCCTGCACAGCTTAGCCAAGTGGTGGGCATCTCCTGTCCGACTACGCTGTTCCCTTATGCGCGTGAAAGCCTCGATAATTTAGTCGTGAAAGGCGGCTTTCCCCCAATCCAGCTTGCGCAGGTCAACTTTGAAGCGCTCTATGTGCAGGCCATGCAGGAACGGCAGCAACAGCAGAATGCGGCTCCAGCACCCACAACGCATTAGCCGCATGATGAGTTCTACTTACTGAAGCAGAGCGGTAGAAGCGCCTAAAGTATTCCGTCGTAACCGCGCTGCCGCCAAGCCTCGTAGAGGGTTATGGCGACGGAGTTAGCCAGATTAATGCTTCGACTGGATGCCTGCATGGGGATGCGCAGCTTACGATCTCCAGGCCAGCGGGCCAATAACTCATCGGGTAGGCCCCGGGTCTCGGGCCCAAACAAAAGGACGTCTTGCGCGTTAAAAGCCACCTCGGCGAAATTTCGGCTGCCCTTCGTGGTCATCGCAAACCAGCGGTTGGTGTGAAGCTGCTGCTCGCATGCCGCGAGACTGTCGTGCAAGGTGACGCGGGTAAAGTCGTGATAGTCCAATCCCGCGCGGCGCATACGTTTATCGTCCCAGTCAAAGCCCAGTGGGCGAATTAAGTGCAGGTTAGCGCCGGTATTCGCACAAATAC
>CACMHG010000034.1 GCA_902613475.1 K189A clade bacterium | reverse complement strand
CTGAGGAATATCCGTACTTGGTGTTCACTGGAGTGAGAGAGGACCCATTCTTTCAAACGGGCCAGCGCAACATTGAATCTCTGCGCCGCCGTATGCCCGCGCCGAGTTTGTATTTACACACCAGCGATGCTGAAAGAGAGGGGCTGGTCGACGGCGATTGGGCGAAGCTATCTACCCCTCAAGGCGAGGTAGTGGCGCAGGTGGCCGTGCACGAAACCATGAAGCAGGGTCATATTCGCGTGCCCCATGGATGGTGGTACCCAGAACTGCGCGGGCAGGCCTCTCTTGCAGGTGCCTTCATCTCGTCTGATGCAGTGCTTTGTGCAGACTCGGATGAGTGGCTCGATCATGAGCAAGGCGTCCCGCATTTTAAGGGCTTTCCCGGCAAGGTAGAGAAAACCGACAAACCTCAACAGGTCTCACGCACCACGCCTGCTGACTGGCAGGCTGATCAGGCGGTCGAGGCGCACGCTAAGTCATGACCAAACGTGCTGGCTTTCGACATGGGTATTTGGAGTTAAAAGCCTACCTATTCGCCCATCTTGCCAACCGCATGTTCAAGAAGCAGATGCGCAGCAAGGTTGAAGCCGACGCAATTGCTAAGGATAAGTAGTCGTACGGATCGGCCACAGGGTGTTAAGAAATGAAAATAAGAATATTGGACAATGCCATACGCCTTCGCCTCGATCGATCCGAAGTGAGCGAAATTGGGGCTGGAAGATTGCTGGTGGCGTCGACCCACTTTCCCAGTGGACGAGTATTCGGCTACCAGCTGACTGCGACAGAAAAGGCCAGCGAGGCTGAATTTGACGGTTCGGCAATTGTGTTAAAGATTACCAAGGCCAAGCTACTGGCCTGGGCAGCGGACGAGTATCAGGTGGGTATTCGTGAATCCCTGCCAACGGCCAATCACAACCTTGAGCTGCTGATCGAAAAAGACTTCGAATGTCTCGAACCGCGCAGTGGTGAGGATCGGAGCAATCGCTTCGTGAACCCTAAGGCGCTCTCTTAATAGGCTTCCCCGGTCCAGCCAGTTTATTTGGCGATATCTGTGGCCATGACACCATTGGTCAGCGAGAAACTGGCGCCGACCGCACCCATTACCGCCTGACTGCGGTCTAGCCCAAGTGCTTGACGAAGCTGGAACATAGGCTCGACCCCGGTACAGTGTCCGGCCATCAAGTGCTTTAGGCCTAGTTCCTTGAGTTTGACACCAGTCCAGCTAACGGTCTGTTGATTGGCGTTAAACAGATGCATGCCGCCCATCAGAGCATTGATGTCCTGATCCTGAATTTCCTGCCGCACCCATGACAGCATGTTCACAGCCCCAGAGTGACCGCAGCCCAACAATACGATGGGCCCCTCCGTGGTTTTTACGACCAACCCCTGGCTCTCTGGCACGTTATCGGGGGTGGTGTCGCCATTTGGTTTTTGCAGCAGCACCCAGTTTGGGTGATTTTGCTCGGGATAAACCCGCGGCACAGGTCCCGTTGCCCAGACCCCTTGTGTGATCTGAGTCGGCTGGCTGATTTCTTGAAAGGCGAGGCCCAAGGCCTCTAGCTGGGCGCGCTTTTCTTGCATGAAATTCACGGAAGTAGCGCCAAAGATTTTCACGCCCAAGGCTCCTGCAGGGTGGCGCATGTCGATCACTCGAGGGATAAAGAAGCCTTCCCCCACATAAACATTTAACTGACCGGTATATCCGCTGGCGCGTATTTTGGCCACCACGCTGGCCAGCCCACTGGTGTGATCGAAATGAAAATGGCTCAGCACGATGTTGCGTACACAGCCAAGATCAACCTGCAGCGCAGCGGCGTTATTCACAACTGTGTCGGTAAATCGCCCTGCGTCGAACAGGGTGCAGTGATCGGCGGTTTGCACCATGGCCGAAAACCCCCACTCGCCGGTGGTTGCGCCGTTGGCAAGGTTTGAAGACAGCACGGTGACCTTGGCGGTATGCGCAATATCAGCGTCAGCTAAGGAACTTGTCGCGCCCGTGACCAGCAGCACGGTGAGTAATGTCGCGATAATCGAGGTGCCCATAGATCTCTTCTTATTCGTTTTTTGTTTTTCTTTTGTTCTGTCTGGCCTGGAGCTTACAGAGCGCTCTGGGACTTATACAGTCTGCTCTTTACTGCTCTTGGCGGCCTGGTGTTCACTAGGGGTCGGGGATAGCGGACATTGTACGGACAAAGGGGGAGAGTCCATGACCAGATCAGAGTCAAAGCCATCGCTGCGTGTTGGCGTTTCCTACGACTTTCGAAACCCGCCAGACTCGGGTGTGAGCGATCAGCACCTCTACGCAGAAATACTCGAACAGGTGAAATGGCTCGATGACATAGGCGCGGATCTGGTGTGGTTTACCGAGCACCACTTTGTTGACGATGGTTACCTGCCCAGCTGGGTGCCGGTAGCGGCGTCAATGGCCAGCGTGACCAAGCACGTGCGCTTCGGTACCGACATTTGTTTGATGCCGTTCAATCACCCAATTCGCTTGGCGGAAGACTTGGCAGTGCTCGACAACCTATCCGGCGGGCGTGTCGATTTGGGTATTGGTATGGGCTATGCCCCGCACGAGTTCAAAGGCTTTGGTGTACCTGTCCCACGCCGCGTTTCCTTGATGAATGAAGGCATCGAGGTGCTGCAGCGCTGTTTTACCGGCGAGCGCTTTAGCTATGCGGGTAAGCGCTACCAGTTTGAGGATGTAAAAATTACCCCGGGATATGTGCAGGAGGGCGGGCCGCCACTGTGGATTGCCGCCATGTCCGAGGCCGGTGCGCTGCGGGCAGCTCACTACAACACGAACTTTTTGCCCCAAGGGGTAAGGGCCGAATCCTACGATCCATGGGTCAACGCACTGCACAGTGATGGTCGCAATCCTGCGGATTATAGGGTGGGCATCATTCGCAGCATTTTGGTGACTGACGATAAGGCCAGTGACTGGGAACCAGTGCGCGCGTCTGAGCGCTACCGTATGAAGCTGTACCGGCGCTTCTTTGAAGAGAGCGGTGAGGGCTTTGGTCGCCATGGTGAGCAGGTGCCGCAGACATGGATTGTTGGTGATGTTGATCACTGCGTTGATGAAATCAAAGCCTTTGTGCGCAGCTTTGGCATTACCGATATCGTTTCCATGGCGGTGCCACCGGGCATGCGTGCCGGTGATATGTGTCAGTCCCTCGAGCGGCTCTTTACCCAGGTGGTGCCCAGAGTAAAACAAGAGCTGCAGCTCGAGGCTTGAGACCGAGCAAACTACTTGGCGAAGGGCAGACTCCAGCTTTCATTGGCGCCGCCGCCGTCTTGATCAAGGGGATAAACCGGGCGGCGAACCTTTTCAAAGGTGAGCTGGCTGTAGTCTGAGGTGCACACCCCCCGGCCAGCGCACTCGATCACCTGTTTCGCCATGTCCCTAAAACCGACACGATAGTGAATTCGGCTCTTCAGCATGACGTAGTCGTAGGCCGTGGGTTCCATGCCAAGGCTGCGGAAACACTCAGGATCGAAGGGCTCTATATGTCGGGAAATTATCGCGATATCCACGGGTCCGACGGATAGCACTGCCGATTTGCCCATGTTCATGGTGAGGCCTCTGGCCATCGCCACTTGGGCCTGAAATTTGCCGTTAGAGATCAGCTTGACCTCGCCGGTCACTGTCAGTGGCTGGCTCTGCTCAGTGAGGGCCGGCATGGGCAGCTTGCTGCCCAGCTCAACTGTCACCGTTGTACCAACACCAGCGGCTGCCATCTGCTCCACAACTTCGGGGTCATAAAAGCCGAAGACGGCGACCCGCTCGAGGGCTGCATCTAGCACCGCACTGAGCACCTCGGTGGTGTCCATGGTGCCGCCGGAAGCCGTGTTGTCGTAGTGATCTAGCACAATGACTGGGCCATCGCCCTGCCCAGCTGCGGCTTCCTTGGCGCGCCGCATGGATTGGGGCAGTGGTTCGATCTCATAAACAAAGGCCTCGCGTTGTTCCCAAGCCTTGCCCAGTAGCTCGTTTACCTGGGCTTCGGCGGCATCGCAATCGCCATCGGTCATGGCGACAACGCTAAAGCCCGCATCGTAAATATCGGCGTGGGGGAAGCCGGTAAAGACACTTACGCCGATACTGCCGGCACTCTCCATCGCCATGGCGCGGTTCTGCAGGGTGGCATTGGGTTCATCGTCGGTACCCTGACGCATCACGTGGGGCAGCATGGGCGCATTGCCCCAACGCAGCACCGGGTTTGCCTTGCCTTGCAGCATGGCAAAGAAAGCTGTCGCGCCGCGCACTGCCGTACTGTCCATATCGATATGAGGATAGGTGTGGTAGCCGGTCAGTACATTGCAGTTGCTGACCATGGCTTCAGTAATGTTCGCGTGCATGTCCAGGGATATGGCGATAGGCAGCGCAGGGTTGTTTGCGCGAATACGTCGCAGCAGTTCGCCCTCGCCATCATCATAGGTCTTCGTTGTCATTGCACCGTGCAGGTCGAGTAGTAGCGCGTCAACGCGCCCAGCCAGCTCGACAATGGCATCGCACATGTATTCATAGGCGTCGTTTTCGACCGGGCCACTCGGTGGAGCAGAAGCCGCGATTCCCATATCAATGTCGACGGATTGCGCCTCGGCAACCTCGATGTAACCGCCTAAGCAAGAGGCTGTGCCGCGGTAGGTGTTGAGCGCGGCCTCACCGCGAAGCGGCACACCGTGACCGGATGAAAATCTATCGAGATCGGTTAGGACCGGTGAGAAAGTATTAGTCTCGTGACTCATCATGGCAATGCCAATTTTCATGTTGTACTCCGTTGAATTTTTGCCGACATTAGGTCGCTAGGTTTGCGCTATTGGTCACTGGATAACACGCGAGCCTCTTTGCATAAAGATTAGATAGACGAAGACAGCTATGACGACGATACCAAAAGAATTCGATCCAGCGTTTATCGCAGAGCAGGTCGGCTACGAGCAACAGATTTATCGCGAAGAGAATTTCTCTAAGGAGCCCATGGCCTCCGTTCTGGCGAGCAACCCTGAGATCTACTTCGTACCGCCTCAGCGCAAACAGGATTGGGGCAAGTGGGAGTTCAAGCCCGGCTCTTATTACGACACGACCATTGGCTCCCAGCACCCTTATTGGCGCGATCAGGACCTGCCGAAGCCGAGTAAGGATATTCAACGTCTGCGGGATGACCTTATGCGATGGGGTTATTGCAAAGTTGAAGATGCGCTTTCGCCAGATCAAGTGGCCACAGTACGCCAGCGCGTTCTGGAGCAGGCGGAAGGTGAGAAACTCGCCGGAATAGCTCAGCGCACGCCGAGTGGACAAAACATCAACTGCTGCGTGAACAAGGGCCGGTGTTTTGAACTGCTGATTGAACAGCATCCCACCATTGCCCAAGGCGGCCCACTGATAGAGCAACTGGTGACCGAGGCGCTAGGTCCGGGGTGGATTTGTACTTCGCTTATCGCGGCTATTTCGTTACGTGGCGGAGTGCCCCAAGCTTTGCATCAAGATCAAAGCAATAACCTGGGTTCTCGAAGTCCGATGACCGTTAATATTTTGACGCCGATTACCGATGTGGACGAAAAAACCGGCGGCACGCTGGTTATACCGGGAAGCCATACTGTGCTTGCAGATGCTGTTCGCGCGGGTGAGCCAGTGGGCAAGTTACCGCCAGCCATCAACATCGATGCCAAGGCAGGCACCATGGTGATTACCGATGGTCGTCTGCTGCACGGTACCGGCATCAATCATACTGACAACCCCAGGATCGTCATGCTCAACGGCATGCAAAAGCCGTGGATGCGCCAACAAGAAAACTGGATGTTGTCCGTGCGACCAGAGGTCTTAAAGCGCGCTAGCCCGAAGCTCCTGCACCGCATGGGTTATCAAGCCACCACGGGTACGCAAACCAACGAGGGTCACGGCTTTGGCGCCATGGGCGTGCCCGATGAAGCGGCCGGTGCCTTGGTCGATTTTCGTTTAGCGGCGGATAAGGGCGAGTATCAGCGCGTTGGTGAGCTGGGACCTAGCGCAAATGGTGAGGTATTGAACGCGCCGTTTACGTTGCGAGAAGTTGTTAGTAAGGCGAGAGCCGGTGGTGTGAGTGCGCCGGTGGGGATTGGTGGTAAGGGTTGAGCCTGCTGTTGCGAATCAATTCATCAGCGCTTGAGCACCTTGATCACCTCTTCGACCTTGGCATCGAAATCGTCGGTAGCCTCCAACGAATCTCGCACACAGGCCTTTAAATGAGTCTGCAAAATTTTGCCCTCAACTGTGGCAAGTGAATTTCGTACCGCCTTAATCTGATTCAATATGTCGATGCAGTATTTTTCGTCCTCAACCATTTTGGCGATGCCGCGCATTTGTCCTTCAATGCGTCGCAGGTTAGGCAGCAGGTGTGTATGACAGGGATGGCTCATCAGAAGATCACTCTTGGCACTAGGTAGGTAAAAATCGTCGCAAATGCAAAGATGCTGACGCTGACATAATACACAAGGCGAGCGCGTCGCCTTGACTGCAGACAGGCGCGCCCCAGCTCAGGGTCAGCCGGGCAGGGTAGGTGCGCTGTTTTGTAGTGGGCGAAGCCAGCCAAGGCGATCGTGGTGAGGGCGGTGAGTGAGATTGCCAACTTGTATTGAGACAGCACGATCAGAAATGGAAAGACGGTCAACAGACTGGCGAAGCTAGCGCCGGCACCTAGCACCACAAAAAGCGAGGGCAGCGCACAGCAAATTAGCGTCGATGAAGACGCAAATAGCGAAAAAAAGTTGGCGGCTTTTTCGTTCATTGTTTGCTCAGCTACCCGGTTATGCTCCGCTGACGTTCAAATGTTCAACATCTGCACGGCGGTCACATTCTGCCCGTTGGCGAGAATTTTACGGTCAATTTCAGCTCGGTCGATGGGTTCCTCTGTGTCAAAGGCGATTAACACCTTGCCCTTGGACAGATCGACATCGACCTTGGTCACAGATTTATCGCGCTTGAAGGTTTTCTCTATACCCCGAGCACAAAAGTCGCACACCATACCCATAACGCTCACCACGGCCACCTGGCCGCCTTGCAAATCTGCCGTGAATTGTTTGATCTGATCTGGGTCGATGTCGACAGCGCTGCCATCTACGAATACGTCGGCTTGATGCATCGCATGGTCGGCGCTCTGATCGGCGAGGACAACATAGGGAGTCGTGATCAAGAGTATCAAGGCGGTCAATTTCTTCATGTTATCTCCTTGGGTGTGAATTCTTAGAATCGATACATCAAATGAATATCCCACTGGGACTGGTCGCTGTAGCCAAATTCGGCAAAGCCGTTACCTTTGAACAGTCGTAGCACTGGGTAGGTGGACCAAGAGCCGAACAGAGTGTTCTTTTTGCCCTTGATCATGATCCAAGTATGTAGATCGCCGTAATCGCCAAGATAGGGAGCGACCCCAAACTGAACGAATTGTTCCTCAAAGTCGACTTCATCATCGACCACGTGCCTGTAGCCAAAGCCGCTAAACAGCCGACGAGTTTCCCAGTCGCCGTGCACGCCGTAAAAATAGTGATCGAGGTCAACCGGATCGACGCCAGATTGCAGGTAAAGATTACGCTGTGAGCCTTGGGTATTTTTGCGATCGAGCAGATAGGTTAATCGCAAATAGCTGTGCTCGTCACCGTTGTGTCTATTCTTAACTGCCTCAACGCCTACAGAATATTTGTAGGTTGGCGAATAATGGAAGTAGAGCGAGTGCTTGGCCCGATCAGAGAAGGCCATTATCGTGGATCCACCGGAATAGGAGACGGGCCGCGCCGCTAAGGCCGGAGACAGTAAGCACAATATTGAAAAGATCAGCCGTATACCCATGGGGGGTATACTGGGCGCATTGGCGTCGATGTCAAGCCCGTGGTGCTGATTCATTGCTAAACATTCGATTAGACAGGCAAGAGAGGTGCCCAGATTGAAATATCCGATTATTGCGACGCTGGCTTTTGTGCTCGTGGCTTGCACTCAGCCTAAGCTTGACGAACTACCGCTGTCAAAGATGGAAAATACCGGCGAGCCGAACCTGCATGTCGCTAGCGATGGCAGCGTTACCCTCACCTATCTTCAGCAGGCCCAAGGCGTATCGACTTTGTATGTCCGCAGGCTGATTGAGGATCGATGGTCTGAGCCAAAAAAAGTCGCCCAAGGCGCTGATCTATTAGTCAATTGGGCAGATTTTCCGACTCTGATCGAAGCAGATAATCGCCTGACCGCCCAATGGATGATTCGAAATCCTGCACCGGGCTTCGCCTACGATGTGTATACCGCCTCTTCGATTGACGACGGCGCAACATGGTCTCCACCCCAGCGTTTGCATGCCGACGCCTCGGCAACCGAACACGGATTTGTCAGCCTCTATCAGGGCGCAAACGGCGTTGGCGCCTTTTGGTTGGATGGTCAGCGTTATGCCCAGGACGACGCCCCAGACGGCATGGAACTACGGCATAGGCTGCTAGACTCTGACGAACCTCAATCTGAGGATATTGTTGATGCCCTCGTCTGCGATTGCTGCCAAACCGATGTGGCGGTTGTCGATGGCTCGCCCTTGGTGGTGTACCGGGATCGCAGCGAGGCCAACATACGCGACATATCCTTGGCCCGACAAGAAAACGGCGACTGGGTGACGGCACCCGTGGCACAAGAGGGTTGGTATATCACCGGTTGCCCAGTGAATGGCCCGGCCGTCGCTGCAGCAAAGGGGGTTGTCGCCGTGGCATGGTTTACGGCAATGCCGGTCAATTCTATTCGGGTCGCGTTTTCGTTTGACGGTGGTCGGAGTTTTGAAGCACCAGTAGAAGTCAGTCGAGAAGACCCTGTCGGGCGGGTAGATTTGGTGTTGGACGCCTCTGGCGGTGCCCTAGTCAGTTGGTTGTCCACGGATCTGGGTGGCTTTGTCTACCGCCGGGTGCAGCAAACCGGGGAGATGGACGAAATCAACTTTGTCGCTCCGATGACATCTCATCGAAAAGCAGGCTTCCCGCGCATGGTGCAAAGTGACAATCGTTTACTCTTCGCCTGGACAGACAGTTCCGGTGAGACTCCGGTTGTTCGTTCAATGCGTGTCCCGTAATCCGAGATCTGTTTGATACCTTAAAATTTCAGCAATGATCCAGGAGCGGTCGAGGCACAGAAAAATGGGTTGGGGGTAAGGGAACGATGAGATATCAGCTATATGGCGGCGGCGGCTCGCCCTACTCGCAAAAGATGCGGGGAATCTTGCACTACCGGCGGCTGCCCTTTGATTGGATTCAAATCACCCCGGGAGTACGCGCCGAAATTAAGCACGATGGGCCGCCTGTGATTCCGCTACTGCGGTTGCCAGAAGATGGCAGCCTGCACGTGGATTCCACACCCTTAGCCATGCTGTTAGAAGAGCGGCACAGCCAGCGCTCGATCGTACCAACAGACCCCGCGATGGCCTATCTGTCCTTGCTAATCGAGGACATGGCCGATGAGTGGGTCACCAAGATGATGTTTCATTATCGGTGGGATCTCGCCATTGATCAGGCCTACAGCAGCCGTCAGATCATCAGCGACAACACACCCGGGCTGCGGGGCGAAGCGCTGGCAAAGGCGGCTCAAGCAATACGTGATCGCCAGGTCTCCCGCATGCCCTTGGTAGGCTGCACACCACAGAATAAGCCCGTGATTGAGCGCAGTTTTCATGAGTTGCTGAGCATTCTTGACGGATTCGCAACGCGTGACGAATACCTGTTTGGCACGCGGCCCGCCTTGGCGGATTTTGGACTGTTTGGTCAGTTAAAAACCCTGGCTAGCGATCACACACCCATGATGATCATGCGCACCAGCGTTCCCAGTGTTTATGACTGGGTCAGGCGATTGGAAGACAGCAGTGGCATAGAAGGTGAGTGGCATAGCATCGCCGAGCGGCGGACAGCAATAGATGACATGCTCCGTTTCTGCGCCACTTACTACTTACCCTTTTTGCAGGCGAATGCTGAGGCGTTTGCAAAGGCAGAAGACCAAGTCTCACTGTCTTTGGCGGGACAATCCTACTCACAGCCCCCGTTCAAATATCAGGTGAAATGCTATTCAAGGCTGAAAACCCTGCTGGCCGATGCCAAGGCGCCCGGTCTGCGTGAAGTGCTGGCGCATACCGGTTGCCTGGCTTTTCTGGAATAATCCGCGCTAACCCGTGCCGGTTCTCTGCGCTGCTTTTGCCGCCAGGCGCGCTGCGCGTCTGGTCAACCGCTCCTGGAGGCGCTTGTGGCGAGCAGGGGTTAGGGGGTAATTCCAAATCAGCTTCAGCGCGAGTCCATAGAAAACGATCGGCCCCATGCAGTACACCAGGCGCAGTGCCCAAACGCCAACGTCTGTGCTTCCGGCGACGCCGCCGGATGGGTCGAAACCCAGCAGGCCGACGATGTTCAACGAAACCCCGGTGCCAAAGGCGATGGCAATTTTTTCCGAAAATCCGAGAAATGCGAAGTAAGTTCCAGCCCGCTGAGACCCGCTGCGCGCGGCGTCGACGTCGACAACGTCGGCGAGCATGGCAATGGGCAAGAACTGCAGGCCGCCAAAGCAAAAGCCTTTAACAATAAACAGCAGAAAAAAAGCCGAATAGTCGCCGTAATCGAGCAACAGGTTAGCACCGCTCACAGCCGCTACCGTGATAAGCGTGCACATGAATGCTCGATGCTTGCCGATCTTTCGCCCAAGCCACAGCCAGAACGGGATGGCGCCAAAGCCGGCGATAAAATAGAAAAAGTACGCCGCGCCAATGGTTGGCACGCCAACGATGTCGCGGATGAAAAATAGCGACACCGCGTTGCGAAACGATTCACCAAAGTGCACCAGTAGCACGATGGCCAGTACTCGCAGCATTGGGCCGTTTTTGGCAACCAGGCGCAAACCTTCGCGGATGCTCTGTCGCTTTTCACCGGCCGTCGGCGGCGGCTCTTTGACAAAGATCAGCACGATGGCTGCGCTGATAGGTAGCACGCCGATAATGGCCCAGGCCAAGCCGGTCAGCACGGGGCCAGTGAGTGTGGCGCGAGAGACAACGGTCTTGTCGCGGAAATCGCCCGCGAAGGCGCCAATGGCGTCTTGCCACAGGGTGGTGAAAACTTGGCCAACACTGTTGCCGCCGTCTGCCTGTATCTCGATGATCATGGGAACCGCTGCTGCGACCATCAGTCCGGCAAGCACGTAAAACTCCCGGGTTGCAGTAACGCGGCTGCGTTGGTGATAGTCGGGAGAGAGTTCTGCCCCCCCAAGCACGGTGCGGTAGCGTAATCATGGTGCTGCCGACGAAAAATATTGTCAGCCAAAACAAGAAGTAAAGAGTGCTCACACCCTCGCCGGGCATGAACAGGTTATACACGCCGATCATCATCACTGGCACGCCAATCAGCAGCCATGGACGTCGCCGGCCGATGGGTGTCCTCCAGCGGTCGGAGAGTTCACCGATCATTGGATCGGTGATGACATCGGTTAGCCGCGCTAACATTAAAATTGTGCCGACGGTTGCCAAACTGATGCCAAGGCCGCCGGAATAATGGGCGGGAATCCAGATCGACAGGGGGTAACCAATCACCGCCAGTGGCATACCCAGTGTGCCGTGGGCATACAGTGTTTTCTTTGAAAGTACTTCGCTCGTCACATCGATCCTCCCGGAACCCCTGAGCCTAAGACAAGGTAGCACGGGCACAGCGTAGACCATAGGTACACTTGCAGAACCCTAGTCTTCGCCAGGCCCGGGTGGTCTAGCCTTTGGGCTGAAGCGCTGAGGCAGGCATCCATAACTGCCCCAGCTCGCACGTTTAGCGACCGCCGGATCCGTCTTATTCAGACGGATCGAGGAGGTTAATTTTGCGCCTGAACCATAAGATGAGAGCGGTGCAGATCCGTTACGCAGGTTGAAGGGTTTACCAGCCCTGCTTTGCCAAGCGCAACGCCTAATGACCCAGACCGAACGGTGTCCATCATCGTTGCCATATCGTCTGGTGTGCCGGTGACCATGGCCACATAGTCCCAGCCAGTGGATAGCCCGATGCCCGGCATGAAGACAGCGCTGCCAACATTTGTGCTGGCCAGTTTGTTGGCGGTTGCGTTGACCCCTGTGCGATAGGCCACAGCATCTTCCATGGACTTACCGTCATTGAGAGTACATACCTGAGTAATTAACGGTTTTTCCTGCGCTTGAGGCGGCCGAGCAATGCTCATCATCGGGAAGAAAAAGGGCTTCTTGCAGGTGATCAGGTCGAAAATCTCTGCCTGCAGTTTGTCGGCTTTTTGTCGCCACAGTCGATCGGCTTTGGACTGATCTTTCCACGTAGGAAAATAGTTTACCCAGCGCAGGTCAGCTTCGCCATAGGGCGCGTTTATGGCCACCGCCTCCCAAAGATAGGTGTTCATGTTGAGCTCGTTGTCCGCGGCAAATGCTGCGAAGTCGCCCTGGCCAATGGCGACGACCTGATCTGGGGACACACCATCATTCAGTGTGCATTCGTATATTTCGGCAATGGCTGGTTCACTGGACATATGGTCGTCAGCGATTGCAGATGCCGACAGCGCCACGGAGAGGCCAACTGTCGTCAAGAGTAGTGTGAGAGTTTGCATGTTAGATCCCTTTGTTTTCGAAGTTATTGGTGTTCTTGGAAATCTTGTGGGTTTGCTTTCGGATGCTCGATCAGGGTACGGGTTTTGGGCGCGCAAACAACCGCTTTTACAACCTTGCACTGAGCACGCCGCAAATGTAATGTTTATCATTAATAACCATGTGTTTATGTGGTCTGATCCGCGTCTCGCCAAGCAAATGGAGAATTGGAAATATGCAGATTTTGAGAACACCCGATGAGCGCTTTGTCGGGTTAGCCGATTACCCGTTTGCCCCTTGCTATACCACCATCAAGACCCACGACGGCGCCGATCTGCGGATTCATCATCTCAACGAAGGTCCCCAAGACGGTCCCATCGTGCTGCTCATGCACGGGCAGCCCGTATGGAGCTATTTGTATCGCCATGTAATCCCTCATCTAACCAATGCGGGTATGCGCGTGATCGCTCCAGACCTGGTGGGGTACGGCAAGTCAGATAAGCCTGCCGCCCGCGAAGACTACAGCTATCAACGCCAGGTTGAGTGGATGGGTGACTGGTTAGAAGCCAATGATTTTTCTGATATCACGTTTTTTGGTCAGGACTGGGGTGGTCTGGTTGGTCTGCGCCTTGTGGTTAATCACCCGGAACGATTTGCGCGGGTGGTGATCTCGAATACGGGTCTACCCTACAACCCAGATGTGCCCACAGAGGTGGTGCAGTTAGTCGAGGACTTTCGTGCTAACGCGGCAACGCCTAACCTGATCGAAATGCAAAGGGCCATTGGCGGTATGCGCTCAGGAGCGCATCCGGCAACCAAGTTCGCCTACTGGCAAAAGTGGTGCTGGGAAACCGAGGATCTTCCCGTCGGTTTTATGATGTCGATGACGTTGAATCCGCCGGCTCGACCCGTGCAGTTGGTCAAATTTCTGCTCAACAGGATGGGCGTCACGTCGCCGTTGCCAACCTCAATAGCGAAAGCCTACGAAGCACCCTTTCCAAACCCTAGCTTCAAAATGGGGCCAAGAGCGATGCCGAGCCAGGTGCCTACATTGCCAACCTCGCCATGGCTTGAGCATCAGCGCCAGGCTTGGGAGTTTTTCAAAACCTTCGAAAAACCGTTTCTGTGTGCCTTTGCCGACAATGATCCGGTCACCCAGGGTGGTGATAAAGAGTTCTTAGCCAAGGTTCCGGGCACCCAAGGCCTGCCTCATACGACCATTAAGGGTGGCGGTCACTTTGTGCAGGAAAATGCCCCGGATCAGGTGGCACAGGTAATTATCGATCTTATTCGAAGCACCTAAGGCAGCGCCAGAAAAGCGGTAGGCGCTCTTGCACTGCCATGTGAACACGGCAGCGAACGTTTGGCGGAAAACAGAACGATGGCCCGTGTCTAGTTAGCATCGTCTACTAAAAGGTGTTTCTTTTTCGTCACGTTTGCACCTGTCGTGCGCCTAGTTGCCTGCAAAACGCAAACGGTATTCCTTCGTACCAAAGTCTGGGCGTGCAAGTGTCTGGATTGGATCCGCGTGTTAGCTCCACAAAAAGCTTTTGTGACTACTAGCGCATTTAATCTGCTGGAAAATGCAGCTAACCGAGTGGTTAAGCGATACAGATGAATCTGCTGGGTTCGGGTTGCCCTGATTTTAGGGGAACGAGGCAAGAACGCGTCTGAGGCTTCTCTAGGTTGTCGAACACTAAAAAGCCGTCGATGGACGGCTTGAATCGAAATGAAGTTGGGCGGCGGGAATTGAACCCATATTTCCAACCGGATTTGAATCATTCACCCACGAGCCTACATTAGCCCTTTAGACTTCCAGAATGTAGCTGGAAATGTAGCAAGTCAAAGTGAAGGGAGAGGCAGATGACCATGCCCCCGAGCTACCTAGCTATAGGCTTGAGCGGACATTTTGAGGGGTTTGTGGGTTATGGAGAAAGCCAAGCAAGCCGCCTTCTTCACATTACATTAAAGAGCTAAATCGCCTAGGCAATGGATTCCTCAAAATCAATCGTGCCGTTGCTGATCACAGCATTTTGCGCGAGATAAGGGCATTGCCATGTTGTCGAGCGATGAACTGAAACAGAGAGCCTTGCCCAAGCTAGCCGGGAAACTGCAATGTTCGTTTCGCTCCCAGCCCATGGCGCAAAAATGTATCGTTTCGAACACAAAGACAACAACCGTGCACGATCGAGTTTGATTAATTCATCAGCCGCTCTTGATGCGTCTCAGAACTGAGGGCTGCAATAACTGGTCACCGTTTTTTTAGCTTCTAGTAACTGCGACGTTTGAAACGTCGCTCGCCACAGTTGTCCGCTCTCGCCTTGGATTTTCAACGTGGCCACTTCGGCTGACTGCATTTGGTTTAGCAATTCGCCCTCACTGAGTCGATAAAATTTTTCTTGGCAATTTTCGTTGGCCGTCGCGCAGATTGTTTTTGCCCGCAGGATTTTTTGCGTTATCCAGCTCTGAGTACCGTTCATTTTCGCGGACAAGTTCACTTGGAAAGGCGCACGAGTTGGAAGGTGAAACTCTACCGTATGTGTAACTTCGCCTACTTGCCTGTCCCAGTCGACGAATGCCCACACTATGTTTTGATCCTCTCTGCAGTAAAGAACCATGCGAGGCGGATCTAGCACGTAGTTTTGCTGATCGAAGTTCGCATTGATCTCAGCGAAATGTTCGAGCACGCCATACTCGTCACGCTCGTAGAATTCCCAGTAGTTTTTCAGCACTTTGGCCGGTAAATCTTTAGTTTCAGTTGGCTTCTCCTTTGTCAATGCCTTTACCGGTTCGGGCGGCTCTTGTGGATCAGGAATCGGTGGGGGAACATTTTTCTTTGGGGCTTGCGTATGCATCGGGATACGGGCGGGCTTTGATGGGCCCTTAGCCGCTGAAGTTACCGGTTTTTTTCGGGGTAAATGACCGCGAATTTCATTTGCAGTTGTTTAATTGGTTGCGCTTTATAAGTGCTAAGGTTTAGCGCTGAGACGTCGATTTCTAGAACATAAAATCCGGGGCTAAAATAATTTTGGGGGCGCAAACTAGCGGCACTCATGGTCGCATCAAGGAATTGCCCTACGTGAAGCTGAATGTTTCCGCCAGCAGGTTCAACACGGTTAGAGGGGTTTATTAGGGGATTTTGACCAACGGCAAAAACCTTGCGGATGCCGGAATTGTTCTCATCCAAGAACGTCAGATTGGTAAGAGTGTTTTCGGGTTTCATAGAAAAACTGTTTGCTTCATTGCGCCAAGCAATGTTCGAACTGGCTGAGAAATAGCGCTCTCCTGGGTCCTGCAGCGTGTCTTGGCCTTCATATAGTTTTTCGTCGAAACGTATGTTGCCGGTACCGGAGGCGCCGCGAATATTGGTCGCCTGAAGAGTTAGTACGCTTGATAAAGGAGGTGGATTGTCAAGCTCGATAGGTCGATCTAAATTAAAGACAAGCACTTCTCGTTGTAGCGAAGTTACCAAATTGGATGAAAGAGATGTGCCGGACGCGGGAATGTCAGGACCATTATCTTTAAAGCTTATGCGAACGCGGTTGTCAGTTAGAATTAGAGTCGGTGGTTCGGTAATTCTTTGCGAATCAGCGAAAACGATATTTGGTGACCACGCTGAGATTGAGTACAGCAAACCGAAAAGTGCCCTTGGTAAGAGGAACAAGAATAATTTGCGTGGCTGGTTGTAGTACTGCATGCGTGTTTTTATTTTAAGACGTGTTTTCCAGTTCTGAGCTTTTGTTGTCAGTCCTCAACGCTAGTTCTTGTTTCTTATCGTGATGCCCGTTTTGGTGACCTCAAGGTACAGCCCTTTCTCGTCGTAGAGCCGGTAATTCTTGTCCTCGGGCTTGGCGTGATTAATAGTATCGATGGTGAGCGCTATGCGGGGACAATTTCAGGAGCTTAATTGGATTTGCCCCCAACTATGCCTCCAGATACTCCCAGATGTCACGAGACGACCTTGGATTTACTTGGATCATTGAGGTATCAAAAACCCCCGCAGTTACGGGGTTTATGAGACGTAGCTGGACGTTACGAGATTTTGATTTGGTGGAGGCGGCGGGAATTGAACCCGCGGCATTAGTAGTTATAGCGTTACTAATATGGAAAAGCTGACCAATTGCTGACTATGTAGCGTGGCAAAACAGAAAGAAAGATAGTGCCTCTCTCATCGTAGTCAGTCCCTGTCCGTTACAACTAAGAATCCAAGAAAAACTAACGAGAGGAGAACTATTGCTGAAACCCAGCGAGGAAGAAGGAAACCCCACATTACCAACCCCGGCGAGATGATATTCCCCACGTGCAGCGCGCTTCCTACAACTGCGACATATCCCAGGATTATTCTGTAGATACTTCTGTTCATGCCTTTAGGGCGAAAAAGTCTCGGTTAACACAAAGAGTTCAACGCCGCCCGTGATCTTGTCGTTCGCCATTGCTTCCGCTGTTGCTGGGTCATTAAAGATCCTGATGAACTCGTCAACATCATCGGTCTCAAAAACTCCGATTACTGACTTTCCCTCTGTTGCTCCCATGTACGCAACGGAAACTCCCTGACTCTTAAACAGGTCACCGTGAGTCTTGAAACCCTCTCTCCACGCGTCTACATCCTCAACTTCTGCTCTAACTGCTATCAACATCTCGCTCTCCTGCTTGACCTAGCAAATGATTATCATACCGATTCTGGG
>CACMHG010000033.1 GCA_902613475.1 K189A clade bacterium | reverse complement strand
AGCGCGTAAATTAGGTGGAACGGATGCGGGCGCTATCGCCGGTTTCGTGGGGTTGGTCCGCGACCACAATAAAATAGCCGGCGATGGCAGTGAGGTCAGGTCTCTGACACTAGAGCACTATCCGGGTATGACTGAATCAAGCATTGAAGCAATTGTCGACGAGGCGGAATCTCGCTGGCCACTACTCGTCACCCGCGTAATTCATCGAGTTGGAACATTGTTGCCGGAAGACCAGATCGTGCTCGTATTGGTGGCATCAGGGCATCGCGATGCAGCCTTCGCCGCCGCGGAATTCATCATGGACTACCTAAAAACCCGCGCGATATTTTGGAAAAGGGAGGCCAGTGCCTACGGCAATCAATGGATCGAATCTACTGGACACGATCTCGAGCGCTCAGAAAAATGGCGTGCCCAGCCAAGTTAAATCAACGAAAAGTTTACTGCTCAAACTGCCCTTGAGTTGCACTGAAACCGAGGCAAGTCTATATTGCGCGCGTCTGAAACCGGAGGGGGTGGGAGACATATAACGCCGCATACTAGTGCGCTTGAGCGCCGATCTCACTGTGGTGTTTGTTCCTAACATAAGCGCACTGGGGGATACATGAGCACCGAGCAAAAAATCATCTACACCGAGACAGATGAAGCCCCGCGACTCGCCACGTTTTCCTTTCTGCCCATTATCAAAGCTTTTTCTGATGCCGCAGGCGTTCAGGTGGAGACGCGAGATATCTCGTTGGCGGGCAGAATTTTGGCGAGTTTTCCAGAATGGTTGAGCGAGGATCAGCGTATCGCTGACCATCTGGCCGAGCTGGGAGAGCTAACCCAAGACGAGGCTGCAAACATCATTAAGCTGCCAAACATTAGCGCCTCGAACCCGCAAATGCTCGCGGCGATAAAGGAGCTCCAAGGGCAGGGGTATGAATTACCCGAATATCCTGAGGAGCCGCAGAACGACGCGGAACAAGACATCAAGGACCGCTACGATCGGGTCAAAGGGAGCGCGGTTAATCCGGTACTTCGTGAAGGTAATTCGGACCGTCGGTCGACCAAGGCGGTAAAGGACTACGCGAAGAAACATCCACATTCCATGGGGGATTGGACGGTTAATTCGAAAAGCCATGTTGCTCATATGAATGCGGGGGATTTCTACGCCAGTGAAATCTCGACCACCATGGATCAAGACGATCAGCTGTCGATCGTCCTGCGCACTCAAGAGGGTAGCGAGACGCTTGCAACGGGAATTGGGGTCAGCGCGGGCGAAATCGTTGATGCTGCCTTCATGAGCAAGGCAGCCCTGTGCGCCTTTTATGAGGAACAGATAGCCAAGACCGAAGACGGTGTGCTGTTCTCCCTTCACCTCAAAGCCACCATGATGAAGGTCTCAGATCCGATCATATTTGGCCATGCCGTTAAAACCTATTACCGTGAGGCCTTTGAAAAACATGCCTCGGTATTCGCCGAGCTGGGCGTCGATGCAAACAACGGCGTTGGTGATGCCTACGATAAAATTCAAAGTCTGCCGGAGGATCAGCAAGCTGAAATTAAGGCTGATCTGGACGAGTGCTTAGTCAAGGGCCCTGACCTTGCGATGGTCAATTCGGATTACGGCATAACGAATCTGCACGTACCCAGCGATATAATCGTAGACGCTTCCATGCCAGCGGCGATACGAGAATCAGGCAAGATGTGGGGCCCGGATGGCGGGCTGCATGATATGAAGGCAGTCATTCCCGACCGTTGTTACGCCACGGTTTATCAAGAAGTGATTAACGACTGCAAGGCTAAAGGAGCCCTGGATCCCACAACCATAGGTTCTGCCTCTAATATCGGCCTGATGGCCCAGAAGGCGGAAGAGTACGGCTCTCACGATACAACCTTCGAAATTCCCCGAGATGGACAAATCGAGGTAATGAGCGCAAGCGGTGAGGTGCTCCTCGTTCACAGTGTTCAAACCGGCGATATTTGGCGCATGTGTCGGGTAAAAGATGCAGCGGTTCAAGACTGGATTAAGCTTGGTGTCGAGCGCGGTCGGCTTACCGGCAGTGCCGTCATTTTTTGGCTGGACGAGAATCGAGCCCACGACGCTCAGCTGATCGCCAAACTGCACCAGTACTTGCCTGAGCACGATACCAGCGCCTTAAATATTTCTACTTTGAAGCCCGCAGACGCCACCAAGCGCTCTCTGGAGCTGATGCGTCAGGGTCTGGACACGATTTCCGTTTCCGGCAATGTGTTGAGAGATTACCTAACAGACTTGTTTCCAATCCTAGAGCTAGGTACCAGCGCAAAGATGTTGTCCATCGTTCCCCTGATTAACGGCGGGGGACTATTTGAGACCGGCGCGGGCGGTTCAGCGCCAAAGCATGTTCAGCAGTTCGAAGCAGAAGGGCATCTGCGCTGGGATAGTCTCGGAGAGTTTTTGGCACTTGGAGCGTCACTGGAACATCTGGGTCGGGTGTTTGATAACGACGCTGCAAAATTGCTGGGGGAGACGCTAGACGAGGCGATTGCAGAATTTCTCGATAGCAACCGTTCGCCCTCGCGTCGAGTGAACGAGATCGATAATCGCGGCAGTCATTATTACCTGGCTAAGTTTTGGGCCGAAGCGGTAGCGCGCCAAGATAAAGATCCTTCGTTGAAGCAGCGTTTCGCGGCCTTGGCCGAGCGCCTGTCAGCATCTGAGGCGCAAATCAACGAAGAGTTATTAGCGGCCCAGGGTGAGCCAGTGGATGTCGGTGGATACTACGCGCCCAACCCCGAACTAGCGGCCATGGCCATGCGGCCTTCCAAGACGTTAAACGACGCAATCGACTCCGTATAACTTCGCGGTTCGCAGATCACTCGGTCTCGGTTTTAACCGAGGCCGCGTTGTCGTTCTCAGCTTCGGGTTCAGTCGCGGGCTTTGAAGTTCCGGTAGCGATAGGAACAATATCCGTGGCCTGGGGGCCCTTATCGCCAACGGTGACCTCAAACTGAACCTGATCGCCAGCGCTGAGGGTTTTGTACCCATCCATATTCACAGCAGAAAAATGTGCGAAAAGATCCTCGCCACCTTCCTCAGGGACGATGAACCCGTAACCTTTTGCATTGTTGAACCACTTAACAGTACCAGTGGGCATGATTCTCTCTCCTAATTCGTGAGAGAGAGTCCAAAAAAAAGTAAAACGAGTCAAGGGCTTAGCTGGCTTCGAATGTTCAGAGTCGAGAGCGAATTCTCATATCTGCACTTGGGTTCGTGCGCACAGTCCCAATATTGGTTCAAACCGCCGAGTGATCGTGACATTTCTACCACAATGCCGGGTGTAGTCTTCTCGAAACTTCGGCAGCTAATGCGTTGGGTGATGTTGGCTGACTTGATATCGTTGAGGCATTTACAACCCAAAAAAAGCTTGTCGACACTGGTTTATCGGCAGCGTCGGCAGAAAACAACAGATGAACTTGGATTTGTGTGCAATGCGAGCAATCGAAAAGCTCAAGCTAAAGTGGATGGCTGGACAGGCAGGGGACGGTGATGATCCCGAGGTTGGTGAAGATCATGATATTGGTCTTGTCACCGAGGAAGCCGATCCCGAGCTGAAGCGCCCACCGATGTACAAGGTAATGCTGCTTAACGATGACTACACGCCCATGGAGTTTGTGGTACACATTCTAGAAGCTTTTTTTGGCATGAATCGCGAGAAGGCCACGCAGATCATGCTGGTCGTGCATACGGAAGGCGCGGCAGTGGTTGGCATATTCCCGCGGGATATTGCTGAGACAAAGTCAGAACAAGTGAATCACTACGCACAAGAAAACAATCATCCCCTGATGTCGACAGTAGAACTTGCTGATTAACAGGGTTTATCGAGCAAAGCCGTAAACGGAATTGGCAGCGAAGAGCGCATAACCTTAAGCAGAGAAAGAAAATGTTGAGCAAAGAATTAGAGAAATCGCTAAACGAAATCGCTCAAAGCGCGAGTTCTCGTAGACATGAATTCATCACCGTCGAGCACCTGCTCCTGGCGCTGCTAACCAATCAAGCAGCTATCGATGTGCTTAAGAATGTTGGTGCGGATGTTGGCAAGCTCGGCACCGAGCTAGAAAAATATATTGAAGAAACCACGCCAGTGCTTCCCCCAAGTGACGAGGAGCATGGGCCACAAACGACCTTGGGTTTTCAGCGAGTCGTATCTCGCTCGCTGTTTCATGTGCAATCTTCGGGACGCAAAGAGGTCACGGGCGCCAATGTCCTTGTCTCCATGTTTAGCGAACAAGAAAGCCAAGCCGTCTACCTATTAAAGGTTCAGGGTATAAGTCGCATCGATGTGGTGAACTACATCTCTCACGGCATCAGTAAAGTCGACGATGGCGAGGAGGAGGCCCAGCCCAGCGCTAGTGCTGATGGCGGCGAGGAACCCGGTGAAGCGGGTCAGAAAGCACTGCAGCTCTATGCAACGGATCTCAACGAGGAAGCCAGAGCAGGGCGTATAGACCCCTTGGTCGGCCGCTCAGAGGAACTCGAGCGGGTGATTCAGATCATTTGTCGTCGGCGCAAAAATAATCCTTTGCTCGTCGGGGAAAGTGGTGTTGGCAAAACAGCCATCGCAGAGGGTCTAGCGAAGCGGATTGTTGATGAAAAAGTCCCCGAAGTGGTTGCAGGCAGCATCATTTATTCCCTAGACCTAGGAGCCCTGGTCGCTGGTACCAAGTATCGAGGCGACTTCGAAAAACGGTTTAAAGCGGTATTGGCGGAGCTCAAAGAAACGGAAGGGTCGATTCTCTTTATCGATGAGATTCACACCATTATCGGCGCTGGCGCCGCTTCAGGGGGCGTCATGGATGCCTCCAACCTTCTTAAACCCTTACTGACTTCCGGACAGATGCGATGCATGGGGTCAACGACCTATCAAGAGTATCGGGGCATCTTTGATAAAGATCGCGCTTTGTCGCGCCGTTTTCAGAAAATCGACGTCGTCGAACCCGACGTGGACGATACCTACCGGATATTGAAAGGTCTGAAGTCGCGTTTTGAAGAGCACTACAATCTTCGCTATACCGATAAAGCACTGAGAACGGCTTCCGAGCTGGCAGCGAAGTATATCAACGACAGATTCATGCCCGACAAAGCCATTGACGTGGTGGACGAAGCCGGTGCAGCCCAGCAGCTGCAGCCGCCCAGCAAGCGCAAAAAGAGTATCGGGGCCGCAGACGTCGAGCAGGTTGTCGCCAAAATAGCCCGCATCCCATCTTCTCAGGTGACCTCTTCAGATAAAGCATCCCTGCGAGATTTGGAAGGTAATCTAAAGATGGCCGTTTTTGGGCAGGACGAGGCAATTGAGCAGTTGGCTTCTGCCATCAAGTTGTCTCGCGCTGGATTGAAGAGCGGCGAAAAGCCGATCGGCTCATTCCTATTTGCAGGTCCAACGGGTGTGGGTAAAACAGAGGTTTCAAAACAGCTGGCGCACAGCATGGGCGTGGAGTTACTGCGCTACGACATGTCCGAGTATATGGAGCGCCATACGGTTTCTCGCCTTATCGGTGCGCCTCCCGGTTATGTGGGGTTTGATCAGGGTGGATTGCTCACCGAGGCGGTCACGAAGCACCCTCATTCCATCGTTCTGTTGGATGAAATCGAAAAGGCGCACCCTGAGGTGTTCAACCTGCTGCTGCAGGTGATGGATCACGGCACGCTGACCGATAACAACGGTCGCAAGGCGGACTTTCGCAACGTGGTT
The DNA here is from genome assembly GCA_902613475.1 of K189A clade bacterium. Lineage (GTDB taxonomy): Bacteria > Pseudomonadota > Gammaproteobacteria > Pseudomonadales > Azotimanducaceae > UBA4421. The sequence continues at coordinate 11,811 of CACMHG010000033.1, read as the reverse complement.
CTCATCATGACCACAAATGCTGGCGCACATGAAATGGGGCGCCCGTCCATTGGTTTTGCGGAGCAGGACAATTCCAGCGACGGCATGGAAGTGATTCGACGTATGTTTACGCCGGAGTTTAGAAACCGTCTAGACGCCATCGTTCAGTTCAGTGCGCTTAACATTGAAGTCGTGAAGACCGTTGTCGACAAGTTCTTGACGGAACTTCAGGCACAGCTCGACGAGAAACGAGTCACCCTAGAGGTCGACGAGGAAGCCCGCGAATGGCTCGCCCGTGAAGGCTACGACGAGAAAATGGGCGCAAGGCCCATGCAGCGCCTCATACAAGAAAAGATCAAGCGTCAGCTGGCGGAGGAGCTGTTATTCGGTGACCTTGTTTCAGGCGGCACTGTGCATGTGGGCATCGAGGACAATGATCTGAGCATCAAGGTTCTTTCGGCGGCATAAGCGTGACAGGTCGTGGTGTTGATTGGGCGGCATAGGTACCGCCCGGTCGCCTCGTGCCAATGGGCACTCACATGAGGGGTCAAAAAAAGGGTTACATACGGAAGGTAATTCGTCCCTTGCTGAGGTCGTAGGGGGTCAGCTCTACTTTGACTTTGTCGCCGGTAAGAATGCGGATGTAATTCTTGCGCATTTTTCCCGATATATGAGCGGTTACGGTATGTCCGTTTTCTAACTCGACGCGAAACATCGTGTTGGGCAGGGTATCAATGATGGTACCGTCCATTTCGATCTGTTCTTCTTTCGCCATGCGGCCTCTTGGTGTTTACGAGGTGCGCGATGGTGCCAGAAGGGCGTGGTAAATTGAAGAGGCTAGCTAGACTGTCTCGCTCACCGATTCATGTGAGCAAAAGCCAACGTCCGTCAATGTACATCTGCAGTGGCCGGTATTGGCTCTTGTATGACATTTTCTGCGATTCTTTTATCCAATAGCCCAAGTAGACGTAGGACAGTCCCAAAGACTGGCAAAGTTCAATTTGCTGCAGAATGCTAAAGACACCAAGCCCTCGATGCTGAACATTTGGCTCGAAGTAGGTGTAGACCGCCGACAGCCCGTCTTCCAGTTGATCCGTCACGGCAACGCTCAGCAGTCGCTGTCCCTCATAGGTGCAGATAAAGGAGGTTTTTGCCCACGAGCTTAACAAGAAGGATCGATATTGATCCTCACTTGGTGGGTACATATCACCATCGGTATGACGCAGGCTGATGTAGCGCTCGTAAAGGTGATAGTGACGTTGGGTAAAGCGTGCCTGCTCCACGACGACACGTAGATCTTGGTTGCGCCGTTGGTTTCGCCGCTGGCCTCTTGTTGCTTTGAATTGATCAACGGGCACCCGAACTGCGATGCAAGCTTGGCAATGATTGCATCTCGGTCGATACAAATGGCCTCCGCTGCGTCTGAAGCCGTAATCTGACAATCGTTGGTAGTTTGAACTGGTGATGATGCGCCGAGGATCGGCAAATAGGGTTTGTGCATCGCTTCGGTCAAGATAGGAGCACGGGTGTGCTGGAGTTAAATAAAAGTCCAGTGGCGCCTCTTGCTCCGCCTCCGAGTCTGTATCAGAACTCATGAGCACTTCTCCTGCGGCGCTTGGGAGCAATCAGCCTGCTGCCATGACCCTAGATGCGTCCGGGCCAAATCATTCTTTGCGAGTAGATCCAGAAAATCTGTTCTAGCCATTGGTTCGGCGCCCAAGGATGCCAGGTGCGAGGTCATCATCTGACAGTCGAGTAACGTGAATTCCCAGTCCTGCAGGCGTTGGTTCAAGTGGTAAAAGGCGATTTTGGAAGCGTCGGGCTGGACGGAGAACATTGACTCGCCGAAAAACATACTGCCCAGTGAAACACCGTACAGGCCGCCCACCAACGCCTCGGACTGCCAGATTTCCACGCTGTGGGCGATACCGCAGCGATGCAGTTCTTGATAGGCAGCCTGCATCCTAGGGGTGATCCAAGTTCCAAACGACGTTGCCCTAGACCGGGCGCAAGCATCGACGACGGCTTCGAAACAGCCGTCAAATGACACGCTAAACCCTCCATTGCGGATGCGCTTGGACAAGCTACGGGTCACGCGCATTGCGCCAGGCCTAACGACAGCCCGCTCAGCAGGACTCCACCAATAGATGGGGCCATCATCGCGCTCGAACCATGGAAAGATGCCCCGCGCATAAGCCTCAACAAGCCACTGGGGGGTTAGATCACCGCCCGCCGCCAGCAATCCATCTGGATCGGTTAGGGCCGAGGCGGGATCGGGAAAGCCAACATCGTCGGGGTGTAAATAAGCGAGAGGCGACACTGCAGTAGGTCAGTCGTCCAGTAGGGCCAAAAAGTCAGCAGATTTCTGATGCGAGGCAACGATGTCGCGCAGTCGCTGTCCAGCCATATTCGTCGCGTTTATATCACCGCCGGCGTCCTTAAAGCGCTGAAGAAATAGCTCGAAGTCCCCGGCGCGCATGCTGCGGTAGGCAAACAGCAGTTGACTGAATTCGGCGGGTTCGTCACCCATGGGTTCTTTATTCAAAAAACTGTCAATGCGGGCGTCATCCCAAATCTCGTTAATAACCTTCGCCTTATCTGCACGCATGACCCTGTTCCAATTTATGATGACTGATGCTGTTGCGGCATCGGTGCCGCGATGACCTTCGTCCATTGTGCCTATTTGTGCCCAAAACGGCGAGTGCGTACACTTTCGTCCACCTTCGAGGATACTGATTTGACGCCGCCAGCTACTAACCGCTCCTTGCCGCTGCGAGAAATGTTCTTGGTGCTCATCGGCACATTGGCTTGTTTTCTACTCTTGGCCATTGGGTCGTATTCTCCAGATGATCCCTCCTTCACCTATACCGGTGGTAATACCAGCATCGACAATCTCGTCGGCGTTAGTGGTGCCTACCTTGCGGACATTCTTTTATTTCTGTTTGGCTGGGTCGCCTATCTGCTTCCCATGGGTCTGATTTACGGCGCGTTGCGCCTGCTACGTGCTCGCGGAGAGAAACCGAGTGGGCTGATTTTGGGCGTTCGGGCCAGCGGATGGATCGCTTCGTTTCTGTGTGCATGCGTGCTCATGTATTTGCACAATTTTAGCGGCGCGGCGCTGCCCTCGGGGTCTGGAGGAATGCTCGGCAAGGCGCTTGGCGCAACCGGTGCTGAAATTTTTGGTTCAGTAGGGTTAACCGTGTTGTGCGCTGCCGGGGCGCTGATCGGTGCGCAAGCCGCCGTCGGCTTTTCGTGGCTTGAAATTACAGAGAACATTGGTCGCGGTATCACGCATATCTGGCAGCGGGTCGCTGAACTCTATGATCGTCTCAATGACCGTCGGCTGGCTGCGATTGAACGGCGTAGACAAGCAAGGGAGGCAGAGCCCGATGTAGCGCAAAAACGGCAAGCAGAACTGGCTGCGACATTGGAAACCAAGCAGCAAACCTCTGAGGCAATGACGCCGCAGAAAAATACCGCTGTGGAAATATTGCCTGCGGCAGCAGAGCGGAAACCAACCGGCAAAACACAGCAGAAACGTCTCTTTGACAGTCAAAGTGTCAATGAACTGCCAGACGTAGATCTGCTCGACCAGCCCGGAGGCGACAATACTCAGGGCTACAGTGCTGATGCGCTGGAAGCCATGTCGAAGCAGCTAGAGTTAAAGTTGGCCGACTTTAATGTCGAGGCCGTTGTCGTATCGGTACTGCCGGGCCCCGTAATTACCCGGTTTGAAATACAGCCCGCGGCAGGTGTGAAAGTGCAAAAAATCAGCGCGCTGGCGAAGGACCTAGCGCGCTCCCTCGCCGTGATCAGTGTTCGCATCGTTGAGGTAATTCCCGGCAAGCCCTATGTCGGCATCGAGATTCCCAATGAGCACCGAGAAATGGTTCAGCTCCTCGAAGTCATTAACTCGTCTGCATTTCAGGATGCGAGCAGCCACCTGGCTCTAGCCTTGGGCAAGGATATTTCGGGAGCCACCGTCGTTGCAGACATAGCGCGCATGCCCCACCTGCTGGTTGCGGGAACCACGGGGTCGGGGAAATCGGTTGGTGTGAACTCCATGTTGCTCAGTATTCTGCTCAAGGCAACACCCGAGCAGGTTCGCCTCATTCTGGTCGATCCGAAAATGCTGGAACTGTCGATCTACGAGGGCATACCGCATCTGTTAACGCCGGTTGTGACGGATATGAAGGAAGCAGCCCATGCCCTTAACTGGGCCGTAGGCGAAATGGAGCGACGTTACCGCTTGATGGCCTCACTCGGCGTGCGCAATCTTGCTGGCTTCAACCGGCAGGTGAGGGAGGCCGCCGCGATGGGTGAGCCAATCCAAGATCCACTATGGTCGTCGGAACTCGAAGAGGCTCCAAACCTTGAGGCGTTGCCCGCCATCGTCATTGTGATCGATGAGTTTGCCGACATGATGATGATCGTTGGCAAGAAGGTAGAACAGTTGATTGCGCGAATCGCTCAAAAAGCTCGTGCAGCAGGCATACACCTAATTTTAGCGACCCAGCGGCCATCTGTTGATGTGATTACTGGCTTGATAAAGGCCAATATTCCCTCGCGCATGAGTTTCCAAGTGTCATCCAGGGTGGATTCTCGCACCATTCTCGATCAGGGCGGTGCGGAGCAACTGCTTGGCCATGGCGATATGTTGTACCTGCCGCCGGGCACAGCGCTGCCCCAGCGGGTTCACGGGGCATTTGTCTCCGACGACGAGGTGCATCGTGTTGTCGAGGACTGGAAGCAGCGAGGAACGCCAGACTACTTAGAAGAAATTGTCATCGGCCAGAGCGATGGTGAAGCATTTGTTAAAATAGATTCCGATGATGACGCGGAACAATCCGATGAGCTCTACGATGAGGCAGTCTCGTTCGTACTGGAGTCTCGCAGAGCCTCAATATCTGCTGTGCAGCGCAAACTACGCATTGGGTACAATCGCGCTGCTCGATTAATCGAGACAATGGAGGCTGCTGGTGTGGTGTCAGCGATGAACACTAATGGCAGTCGTGAGGTGCTCGTGCCTGACCGTAATGCTCAATAAACCAGCTCAGCTCTACCCAAGGGCAATTGTCCTCTGCTTACTGCTTGCGGCGCTACCGCTTCAGGCAAAAACCGCACCCGAAGAACTTATAGCCTACATGGAAGGACTTGAGGGTTTACGTTCGAACTTTAAGCAAAACGTCTATGCCAATGGCCTGATCGTCGAATCGAGTACCGGCAGCATGGCCTTGGCAAAGCCAAAGCTTCGTTGGCAGGTGAACGCGCCATTTCCACAAATAATTATTGTTAGTCCTGGTCGCGTTGAGATTTACGACCCAGATTTGTCGCAGTTGACGATTCAGGAAACCGGTTCGAATCAACCAGAAACCCCCGCGAGTTTACTCATGAATCCTGAACGCCTGCTGTCATCGAGCTATCAGGTGAAGCAAGTGGGTAATCAGGATATTAGGGTATTTCAATTGACGCCAAAGGGATCTTCAGCCCTGTTTCAAAGACTCGAAATAACTTTCGAGAAGGGCACTCTTAAGTCACTGCAAATTCTTGACTGGCAGCAGCAACAAACAGAAATTCGCTTTGAAAACGTCGTCACCAATCAAGATCTCCCGCCAACGCTTTTTCAGCTGGCGGTGCCAGAAGGCACGGATGTGATACGTGGATGATCTCTTTGGCGATCATGCGACCAGCCTGAATGACCATCGTCCACTCGCTGATCGTCTTAGACCCCGAACCTTAGACGAGTATGTGGGCCAGCAGCATCTGCTTGGCCAGGACAAACCTCTGGGTGGTCTTGCCGCCCTGAGACAGATTCATTCGATGCTTCTGTGGGGGCCTCCTGGCACAGGTAAAACCACGCTTGCGAAACTTCTTGCGTCAGCCGCGGGCTGCGAGTGGATTAGTGTTTCCGCAGTGCTCAGTGGCGTCAAAGAAATCCGCAGTGCCGTAGGGCTTGCCAAGCAAAACCTGACGCAAAACCGGCGCACAGTTCTGTTCGTTGATGAGGTGCACCGCTTCAACAAATCTCAGCAGGATGCCTTCTTGCCCCATGTCGAGGCGGGCACGATCACCTTCATTGGCGCGACCACGGAAAATCCGTCCTTCGAGGTCAATGCAGCCCTACTGTCCAGGGCTCGAGTCTATGTGCTCAAGCGTCTGGATGAGGATGCATTGATGGGTGTCACAACACGCGGGCTTGAGCTGATTGAAAAGACGATGCCGAAGCCGGTTCGTGGGCAGCTGATCGCCCTAGCCGATGGCGATGCGCGCAGGCTGTTGAATATTTTGGAAATCGCGGCGCAGTTAGCTGAGCCAGAGTCAGATATAGGTTCTGATCATCTAGCTTCCGCGGCAGGTGAACAACTCCGGCGTTTTGATAAGGGGGGAGACCTCTTTTACGAGCAGATATCGGCACTGCATAAATCGGTGCGGGGCAGCGCGCCGGATGCTGCACTGTACTGGTTTTGTCGCATGCTTGATGGCGGTGCTGATCCGCGCTACATCGGTCGTCGGCTGTTACGAATGGCCAGTGAGGACATTGGCAATGCCGACCCCCGAGCTCTTCAGCTAACTGAATCAGCCTTGGCAACATATGAGCGCCTGGGTTCGCCCGAAGGAGAGCTGGCGCTAGCCCAAGTTGTTCTGTACATGGCCAGCGTGCCTAAAAGCGATGCGGCATATGCAGCCTTTAAAGAGGCCATGGCATTTGTACGACAAACACCGTCCTACGACGTGCCCATGCACCTGCGAAACGCGCCAACGAATCTTATGCAAGAGATGGGTTATGGTCAGGGATATCGACATGCGCATCTCGAAGCGCTGCCCGATATTGGCGCCTACGCCGCAGGAGAAAATTACTTTCCTGATGAATTGCAGCCATCGACGTTCTATCATCCCGCCGCCGCTGGGCTGGAGAGCAAAATCCGCGGTCGGCTAGCCTCCCTTTCTGCAGCAGACGCTGCAGCAGACGCCGCAGCGGACGAGAATGCAGAGGACAAAAATTCAGCGGACGATGCTGCAGGCGAAGTATAGCCTGTTCACAATGGTGAGATGGTTAACGCGCCTATATGCAGTGCCGAATGCATGGCCGTGTGTCCCATGAGACCGACAAGACTTCACAATGACGAACGACGGATCCCAACATGTTAGACATTAAATTGTTGCGTAATAGCCCTAGGACGGTCGCTTCATTGCTCCAGGTCAAAGGCTACAGTTTTGATGTTGAAGCCTTCAGTGCACTGGAGGACCAGCGAAAAATGCTCCAGCAGCAAACGGAGGATTTGCAAAACGAACGCAACGTGAAGTCGAAGTCCATCGGCAAGGCGAAAGCATCGGGGGAAGATATCGCGCCACTGCTTGCCGAGGTGGGGGATCTAGGAGAACGCCTCGATCACTCCAAGGCCGCATTCAGCAGTGTTCAGGAAGCAATGCAGGACTTGCTCATGTCCTTGCCTAATTTGCCTCATGAATCGGTTCCTGCTGGTAAGAGTGAAGACGACAATAAACTGCTGCATACCTGGGGGGCCCCAGGCAGTCTTGTGCAGGAGCCATTGGATCACGTGGACTTAGCAGCTTCCGGTGGGCTCGATTTTGAGACCGCGGCGAAAGTGACGGGGTCACGATTTGTTGTCATGCGGGGAGCCATGGCCCGGCTGCATAGAGCGTTGACCCAATTTATGCTGGATCTGCACACTCAGCAGCACGGTTATCAAGAAGTGTACGTTCCGTACATTGTGAACGCTGACAGCGCTCGGGGCACAGGACAGCTTCCCAAGGCCGCTGAAGATATGTTCCGCCTTGAGGGGGAGCAAGATCTGTATTTGATTCCAACCGCGGAAGTGCCGGTAACGAATCTTTATCGGGGCGAAATTCTTGCCGAAGCCGATTTGCCGGTTCGCCACGTTTGCCATACACCGTGTTTTCGCAGCGAGGCGGGTAGCTATGGTCGAGACACGCGGGGGATGATCCGCCAACACCAATTTGAGAAGGTAGAGTTGGTGCAGTTAGTCCACCCTGAAACCTCATGGGATACCTTAGATGTTCTAACCGGTCATGCTGAGGCGGTCTTACAACAGCTCGAGCTACCCTATCGAGCCATGGTCCTTTGTGGTGGCGATCTGAGCTTCACCTCAGCCAAAACCATTGATTTAGAAGTGTGGCTGCCCAGTCAGAACCAGTACCGAGAGATTTCCTCCTGCAGTAACTTTCTTGATTTTCAGGCGCGGCGTATGAAGGCACGATATCGCGATGCCCAGGGAGATATTCATTTGTTGCATACCCTAAATGGTTCTGGGTTGGCGGTGGGCCGCACTCTGGTGGCACTGCTTGAGAACTATCAGCAGGGGGACGGCATGATCGTAGTGCCTGATGTGCTGAGGGACTATTTGGGCGGTGCGACTCAGTGGCCCCTCAATCCGTGAAGATCGAAGCAATGGCTGCCTGACATGTTTTATTTGCCACTCTTTCATCGACTGCAGGGAGCCCAATGCCTAGTCATTGGAGGAGGGCAAACGGCCCTGCGAAAGCTGCGCTGGCTGGTACGCGCTGGCGCCCAAATCACTGTCATAGCCCCAGATATTGACCCTGGAATCAAGCGAATGCGCGACGCGGGGCAGCTCATCATTGAGCGCCGACCGTTTTATCCCGAAGCCGTGCATGCAGGATTGCGGCTGGTCATTAGTGCGACTAACGCGCCTCAAGTTAGCGAGTCTGTGTTTGCGCGCGCTCTGGAAAATGGGGTCTTGGTCAATTGCGTAGATCGCACCGAGCTTTGCACCATCATTTTTCCTGCGATTATTGACCGCTTCCCGATTCTGGTAGCGGTCTCCAGCATGGGCCAGTCGCCAACGTTATCCCGCAGTGTGCGCGGTTGGATCGAAACCCGCTTGCCCCAGGGGCTTGGACGCCTAGCGGAACTTGCCGGGCGGCTTCGTTTTGAGGTTAAAAAGGCCCTGCCAAATGTTGATGCGCGCAAAGGCTTTTGGGATACCGTTTTTTCTAGTCCCGCAGCGACCAAGGCGATGCGGGGAAAGGTTGATGAAGCGGTGAGGGACGCCCAGCAAATGCTCGCTCGGCAGCAGGCTGGTGGCGAAATCGTACTGGTTGGGGCGGGCCCAGGCGATCCTGACCTGATCACTCTGCGCGGCCTGCGGGCGATACAGAGTGCCGACGTGCTTATGTACGACAAGCTCGTGCACCCGTCGCTTCTTGATTATGCGCGTCGGGACGTCGAACTCGTTGATGTAGGGAAGCAAGGCCCACGAGAGGAAGCTGGTGCAAAGGGTTGGGGTAGTGCATCTCATCCAAGCGGCGGGCCAAGACCAAGCGGCACTCATATGCAGGTAGCCATTAACGCTCGCATCGTCGACGAGGCCAAGCAAGGCAAGAAAGTGGTTCGACTCAAGGGAGGAGACCCTTTTATTTTTGGTCGAGGTGGAGAAGAAATGTTGGCGGCAGCAGAGCAGGGCTTTTGTGTTGAGGTCATTCCCGGCATCACTGCAGGCATGGCCGCGGCGAGTAGCTCTGGGGTGCCTCTAACGCACCGTCATGTCAGCCAGTCCGTGCGATTTCTGACTGGGCATCGCGTTGCCCAAGCACAGAACTTCGAGTGGTCGGATTGGGCCAGGGACGACCAGACCCTGGTGATCTATATGGCCCTGGTCAGTTTAGAGGCCATTCAGGAGCGCTTGCTGGCCGCAGGCAAGTCCCCGGATACCCCGGCGATATTAATTGAGAACGCGACGCTCGAGTCTCAGCGCGAGGTTTTTGCATCGCTATCTGGACTTGCCCAGTCCGTGGCTGAGGCAGGTGTTTCTGGTCCGTCGATCATTATCGTCGGGCAGGCGGTTGAGGTTGCCGAGCAAGCAAGACTGCTGCTGCGTAATGCGGCTGAGCAACCAACCCAGACCGCATAGCCTTTCCATCTAAAGGCAGTTGGTTGGTCGCGGCAGGCCTGCAACTTTGGCGGCGGTTACCGCAGGGCTGCCACCAAAGAGGCTCATCAAATAAACGCTGGATCCTTGCTCGACTCCTAACTGTTCTTTCACAAGTTTCACCAGGGCGCGCATGGCAGGCGATGTATCTGTCTGGGCATAAAATGTCCTGAGTAAGTCGATAACCTGCCAGTGCGCTTGCGTAAGCGAGATGCTGTCAGCCGTGGCTAATTGCTCGGCCACGACCGGGGTCCAGTCGTTCAGATCGACCAGGTAGCCTTCCTTGTCCAGCAGCGGAAGTGGTTGATCTCGCATCTCAGTCTTTCCAGCTTACGATGGGCGAGTGCTGTTCCGTGAGGCGAACGAATTCCATGTAGTCGATTCGACGCAGGCTACGATGTTCGCTACCAGATACCCCACGTGCCTGGGCGTCGCTGTCCAGTACGGCGACGGCAGAGGCCTCCACGATGGTTTGCTCAATGTGGTTGGCCCCGTAGACCCCATCTCCAATCAATATCAGACAGTCATCTGGCGACCATCGAGCTAGACAAGAACGCATGCCTTGCGGACTGAAAACCAAATGCAGGCTCATGATTGACCGCCAATGACAATGTCACTTTCCCCAATAAGCTGGGTTTGCTGCGTCAGGTTGAGCAAGCCCACACTGATTTCAGGAGAAACCCCAACGCCTCGGGATGTCACGGAGCGTTCGCAGGCGTGGAGCTGTTCTATTTCAAATGAAGGAAGTGCCGATAGCACCTTCGACAGTGTTTTCTGGGCAACCGCAGCGCCGTTTTGTTCGACTTGCAGGCACCAGACGGCTTCATCTCTAAGCAAAATATGAACCTCTCCATCAAATGCCGCTGCGACCATGGCGGCTTCCAGCTGCTCAAAGGCATGGTTGCTGCCATAGGGTGCTCGGCTAATGATGAACAAATAACGTTTCATGCAGGGAACTCGATGTAGCGATCTGAGGCTTCAATGGCTGCAATGAGTTGTCCTAGCCCAACCAGTTGAAAGTCGTTAGCGAGGGTTAGAGATGGAAGCTCATAGCGCTGCTGCTCGCTAGCATCTATGACGCCACGCTTTATGCCGCTAGAAATACAGATTCCAAGTTCGACTCCCTGATTCTTGAGCGCTGCCCAGCGTGGTCGAAGGTCAGTATTGTGCTGTGTTTGCGGGGGAACCTGCCCGTTCAGACCGTGATAAGCACCCTCATGAAAGAAGAACACGCGCTCAACGGTGTGACCGCTTGCGAACAACGCCTCCATGAATTCGACGGCATGCTCAGCCGCCTGGCTGGAATAGGGCGCTCCGTGAATGGCGACTGCATATTTCATCCGCGCATGTTAGCAAAGCGAGCCTCAGCTGGTCTGCAGTTGCGCCGTGGATACTCGGCGACGCCCCAAGCCCCTGACGTCCTCGAGGATGACCACTAGCGCCGGAATTAAGAACAAGATAATGACGCTGGCAAAAACGATCCCGGTTGCCAGGCTCACCGCCATCGGTATCAAAAACTGGGCTTGGGTGCTGGTTTCGAACAGCATGGGCGTTAGACCCAGGGCCGTGGTGGCCGTGGTCAGAAAAATTGCCCGAAAACGACGTCGAGAGGCTTCTACGATTGACGTTTGAACGTCCATTCCGCTGGCGCGGTTACGGTTGTACTGATCCATCAGCACCAACGAATCATTTACCACGACGCCACTCAGCGCCACCATGCCAAAAATCGAGATAAAGGAAATGTTGTAGCCCAACATAAAGTGACCGATCACAGCACCCGCTGCACCGAAGGGCACGCCAGCGAGTACGACCAGTGGCTGTAGGTAGCTTCGAGTTTGCGATGCCAGCAGTACAAAGATAGTGAGCATGGCTACAGCCATCATGCGACCGATAGAGGCGA
>CACMHG010000032.1 GCA_902613475.1 K189A clade bacterium | reverse complement strand
CGCCCGGTAATCATGGGCCGCAAAACCTTCGAGTCGATGAAGGCGCCGTTGCCGGGTCGAACGAATATTGTCCTCACCCAGAACTCTCAATGGCAGCGCGAGGGCGTACAGGTTGTCGCCACGTTGGACGAGGCCATCGCGCTAGCCGAAAGCCAATGTGTGATCGATGGCGTGGACGAGGTAATGATCATTGGCGGCGCGCAGATATACGAACTCGCCCTACCGATCGCAGACCGACTGTACCTGACAGTAGTGCATGCGGAACCTGCTGGGGATGTGTTTTTCCCCCATTTCGACTTAGATCACTGGCGCGTCGTGGCCGAAGAGCGGTGCGAGGCCGATGAGCGCCACAGCAGCGCCTATACGTTTCAAACGCTTGAGCGCGCGTAATAGCAGGCTCAACCGCGATGTCTGCTGAAGCGATGGCCAACGGCAAACTGGCACTCTGCGTCAATCCGATGTCGGGACGGGATGTGCGCCGGCTAGCCGCCCGCGCCACCAACATGACCCACGAAGCCAAGCGCGATATCGTGGCGAGAGTGGCCGCAGGGGCAGACGCCGTTGGAGTCAAGGATATTTACATTGCTAGGGAACCTTTTCGTATTGCAGAGGGCGCCCTAGAGCTCATGAAGCTGCAGGCCAAGGTGCACATCGTTGATATCCCCCTTACCAATACCGCCAAGGATACGGTCCAAGCCATGGGCCGGTTTAAATCCGCAGGCTGTCATACCGTGGTTTCGTTGGGCGGTGATGGCACTAACCGAGCTCTGGTTGGTGCTGACAGCGACATCGATCTTGTACCGATTTCTACCGGTACCAATAACGTTTTCCCAGCCTTAATGGAGCCCACACTGGGCGGCATGGTGGCAGGCCTCAATGCACTTGGAAAAACCGCAGATATGCCCGAGAGCCTGCGACCGCGCGCCAAAATTCTATACCTGCAAACGCCCACGGGTGCCGATATTGGACTGATCGATGCGGTACTCCTGCGTAATGACCAAGTGGGTAATATGCTGCCCTTTGACGCAGACCGCCTAGATAGCATGCTGCTAACGCGGGCGGAGCCAAACTCTGTGGGCATGTCACCCATTGGCGGCTTTATCGATCCGGTTTACGCCGAAAACGACTGGGGTCTTTGGGTAGAAATGGGCGGCCAAGGACAGCGTATTCGTGCGCCGTTGTCTCCGGGCCACTTTCGCGAGGTCATTGTTAGGCGTGTCCAGCGAACTGCCTTCGACGAAACGCATACTTTCCACGGTCCAGGTGTGATTGCTCTAGACGGCGATCGAGATCATGGCCTGCAAGAGGGAGATACAGCGTCTGTCACCCTGCGTCGTGATGGCCCGCGCATACTAGACGTTGAGGGCATCATGCGTTGGGCAGTGGGAGCGGGTATGATGTCTGGCGCTGTCAATGCCGGCCTCTGAGGCGCATCGGCCCCATCCGAAGGTGAACAAATGATCGTTAAACCCCGTATACGCGGCTTTATATGCACAACGGCTCATCCCCGCGGTTGTGCTGCCCATGTTGACCAACAAATTAACTATGTCACTGAACACGGTACGGCCAGTAGGGGTGCTTTTCAAAACGTACTAGTGCTGGGCTGCTCGGGTGGTTATGGACTCGCCAGTCGTATCGTCGCGGGCTTTGGCTGCGGGGCGAAAACGCTCGGTGTGTCCTTTGAAAAAGCGCCCACCGAAAACAAGACGGCTTCGGCGGGTTGGTATAACAACAAGGCTTTCGAGTCCCGCGCTGCGCAGCAGGGGCTTTATGCGAAAACCCTCGATGGCGATGCCTTCTCGGATGCCATGCGTGAGCAGGTGTTAGCAACCATCAAGGCAGACTTAGGCAAAATAGATTTGGTGGTTTATAGCCTCGCCTCACCCGTGCGCCAGCACCCGAAGACCGATGTGCTGCATCGGTCGAGTATTAAGCCACTGGGAGAAGTGCTGGATATTAAGACCGTCCATGTAGAGAAAGGTGAAGTCTCCGCAGTTGCCCTGGAACCAGCGACAGAACAAGAAATTGCCGACACGGTAACCGTCATGGGCGGTGAAGACTGGGAATACTGGATCGACGCGCTGCTTGCTGAAGATTTGCTGGCACCCAATGCCAAAACCGTTGCCTATACCTATATCGGTAGCGAACTTACCTGGCCGATTTACTGGGAAGGCACTCTAGGCAAGGCCAAGGCAGATCTTGACCGAGCCAGTGGCGAGATTCAGCAAAAGCTTCAAAGCATTGGCGGCGATGCCCGGGTGGCGGTGCTAAAGGCCATTGTCAGCCAGGCCAGCGCGGCGATTCCCGTGGTACCCCTTTATGCAGCGCTCTTGTTTCGGGTGATGAAAGAGCAGGGCAGCCACGAAGAGTGTATCGAGCATATAGAGCGCCTCTTCACTACCCAGCTTTTGTCTGGAGCTCATATGCGACTCGACGACAGTGGTCGTATTCGCGTCGATGATTTAGAACTCGCAGAGACGGTTCAAGCAGAGGTAAAACGACGCTGGCCCGTGGTCGACACTCAGAACCTACCAGAGCTGGGAGACCTCGCCGGTTTTCGTGCCGACTTTTTGAAAATTTTTGGCTTTGGTATCGAGGGCGTTGACTATGACGCCGAGGTGGACCCCCAACGCATTAGCTGAGCCGCATGGCCGTATTACCGTTAAGGAAGCAGATGGAAAAAGTCTTCTTGCAAGCATGTCGGGGTGAGCAAACCTCGCACACCCCCATATGGCTGAATCGTCAGGCCGGGCGCTACATGCCCGAGTACCATCAAGTTAAGGGCGACCTGCCTAGCTTGGACTTTTTTAAAAATCCCGAGCGCGCGGCTCAGGCTACCTTGGACGCACAGCGAATTCTTGGTGTCGATGCCGCAATCATGTTCGCGGACCTGCTGCCTATTTTGGAGCCCATGGGCCTAGAACTTGAATATGTCGTCGGTCAGGGCCCGGTATTCGCCAACCCGATTCGCAGCGCAGCAGATGTAGCGAATTTGGTGACCGCACCGGCCATAGAGCACACCCCCTACATCGCCGACACCGTCCGCTGCATTAACGAGGGTCTTCCTAACGACATTGCATTGATTGGGTTTGCGGGAGCCCCCTTCACCTTGGCTTCCTATGCCATCGAGGGAAAGGGTTCGCGTAACTACGTGTTCGTGAAAAAGATGATGTACGAGGCTCCAGAGCTTTGGCATGAACTCATGGTTAAGCTGACCGGGCAACTTGCCAGCTACCTGCAGCTGCAAATCAGCGCCGGGGTAGAAGCCGTGCAGCTATTCGATACCTGGGTTGGCAACCTATCGGTTTACGATTATCGCACCTATGTTGAGCCGCACTTGAAGGCACTGGTTGATGCGCTCGCGGGCACCGTGCCGGTAATCTACTTTGGCACCGGTAACTATCATCTGTTGCCAGAGGTATCCCGGCTGAATATCGACGTGCTGGCCTTCGACTGGCGCACGCCGCTGAAACCCACCTGGGATCAACTTGGCTGCAAAGCAGTGCAGGGTAATCTCGACCCCATCGTGCTATGCTCTGACCAAGCGGCGGTAGCCTCCCAGTCCAAGTGGCTGCTTGATCAAGTTGATGGTCGCCCCGGCCATATTTTTAACTTGGGTCACGGCATCATTCCCGAAACTCCTGTCGATAATGTTAAGTTCCTCGTCGACTTTGTGCACGAGCAAAGCAGCCGTTAGGTATCCCGCCAGAAATCGGTAGGCTACAGGGCGCTGCCAGATTGTTCCTTAAGAACTGGGAGATTGGTGATGAGTTGGCTGATTCGAGGCTTAGGTGCCTTCTTTGCATTGATCGCTGTTTATCTGGTCCTTATGTTCGGTGCCTCTGAGAGCGGTGAGGTGGTCGAACTCATTACCCAAGACGCCAACGGCGAGCAATTCACCACACGCCTTTGGGTTGCCGATCATGACGGTGCTATGTGGCTACGGGCAGACTCGGGTTCTGGGTGGTATCAGCGCTTGGTGCAGCACGATGCGCAGCGGCCTGCGACTTTGCTGCGCGGCGATGCGACATACTCGATAACGAGCACCTCTTATCCCGAGATGGTCAAAACCCTCGACACCTTGATGGCAAGTAAATACGGGCTTGGTGACACCGTTGTTGGCGCACTGGGTGGCGGTGCATCGACAACTGGCATCGCGGTTAAAGTTCAGCCGATCGAGTGATCGTTGCACTGAAGTTACAACAGCTTAAAAGCGAAGTGTTCGATCGACCTACAGCGCATAGTCCGCAGGTGGTGCGTAATCCCGCGGCAGTCGATTCGCTTCATTACGATCTGCAATCAACAGGCCCTGCTTCGCGAGTGCCCTGAAAAGCACCGGCTCAGCAGAGGGTGGCCATCCCTCTGCCGCTAAATCCCAACATTCAGCGCAGACCACAATACGATAGGCCGCCACAACTTGATGCGCGTTTTTACGCTCGCATAGGGCGCAGGCTGTTGCCACGACCGCGATTAGCCCAGGTATTTGTCGGTAACCGCACCTTCGCTGGCAGAGCTGACTAAGGTCGCATATTTCGCCAGTGTGCCGCGCTGGGTATAGGCATCCGGCGCCTGCCACTTAGCTTTCCTAGCCGCCAGCTCTTCATCACTCACATGCAGATTAATCTCAGCGTTTTCGGCGTCTACCGTGATGGTGTCGCCGTCCTCTGCCAGAGCGATGGGACCACCTAGGTGCGCTTCTGGGGTGACATGACCAATGACGAAACCGTGGGAGCCGCCGGAGAATCTTCCATCGGTAAGCAGGGCAACGTCTTGGGATAGGCCGCGGCCGTTTATCGCGCTGGTTGGGCTGAGCATTTCACGCATGCCTGGGCCACCCTTTGGGCCTTCATAGCGCACTATTACGACATCGCCTTTCACCACGCTGCCATCCATGATGGCTGCCATGGCAGCTTCTTCGCCATGAAAACATCGCGCCTTGCCAGTAAAGATCAGGCCTTCGTGGCCGGTGATTTTAGCCACCGCGCCTTCTGGGGCAAGATTGCCGCGCAGGATGACTAAGTGACTGTCTTTTTTGATGGGGTTCGATAGCGGTCGAATGATTTTTTGATCCTCGGGGTAATCGGCTACATCGGCCAGATTTTCCGCCATGGTTTTTCCGGTGACCGTCATGCAGTCGCCGTGCAGTAGCCCCTCGTTGAGCAGCGTCTTCATCAGCGGCAGGATGCCGCCAATCTCGATCAGCTCGCTCATGGCGTAGACACCTGCAGGACGCATATCAGCAAGCACGGGCACGCGTTGACCGATACGGCTGAAGTCGTCGAGGCTCAGCGGGATATTGGCCGCATGGGCAATGGCCAGTAGATGCAGAACCGCGTTGGTGGAACCTTCCAGTGCGATGGTGAGCGTAATCGCGTTTTCAAATGCTTCGCGGCTCAAGATATCGCTGGGCTTGAGTCCGAGCTTGATCAGGTTTCGTACCGCTGCCCCAGCGTTATAGCTGTCCTGCTTCTTGTCTTGGCTGACCGCGTTTTGTGCCGAGCCGCCTGGCAGCGATAATCCCAGTGCTTCCATGGAAGAGGCCATGGTATTGGCCGTATACATGCCGCCGCATGAACCCGGGCCAGGTATGGCGGTGGCTTCAACATCCTTAAGCTCGATGTCCGAGACATTACCCGCTGCATGACCGCCAACGGCCTCAAACACAGAAACAATGTCGCGTCGCTCTTTGCCGGGCAGAATGGTGCCGCCGTAAACGAAGACGCTGGGGCGGTCCATGCGCGCCATGGCAATACCGCAGGCGGGCATATTCTTGTCACAGCCGCCAATGGCCACAAAGCCATCAAAACCCTGGGCACCCACCACGGTTTCAATGGAGTCTGCGATCACCTCACGAGACACGAGAGAGTAGCGCATACCCGGCGTGCCCATGGATATGCCATCAGATACGGTAATGGTGTTGAACAGTACCGACTTGGCGCCAGCTTCGTCGGCGCCCATGGCGGCGGCCTCTGCCAGCTCATTAATGTGCATATTGCAGGGGGTCACCATGCTCCAAGTGGAAGCGATGCCGATTTGCGGTTTGCTGAAATCCTCCGGCTTGAAACCCGTGGGGTATAGCATGGCCCGGCTTGGGGCTTGTTCGACTCCATCGACAACGATGGAGCTGTAGGGGCGTTCGTTAGCCATTTGGTTTCCTCAGATAACGCGGGGTGCAGGGTCGAAGGCGGTTAGACCAGCGGTTTCAGCAGCACTTTAGAGCTGCGCTGCCAGTTGTAAAGTGATTGTTTGGTGTCTGGCAGATCTTCTACGGTTGCGTCAGCAAAACCTTGCTCAACAAACCAATCTTGGGTTTGTGTGGTCAGTACGAAGAGGCTATCGCAGCCCAATTGCAGAGCCTTGGCTTGGGCAGCGTCGAGCAGGTTGGTGCCAATCGCCACTCCCGCGCCGCCACGACGATACAAGTCACTGACCGCTACGCAGGCCAGCTCAGCGTGCTGATCATGGGGGTAGACGGCGCAACAGCCGACCACAACTCCATCGACTTCGGCAACCATAAAGTAGTCGATTTCCTGCTCGAGCCGATCACGGGAACGCCTGACTAGGGCGCTA
This sequence comes from K189A clade bacterium, assembly GCA_902613475.1. Lineage (GTDB taxonomy): Bacteria > Pseudomonadota > Gammaproteobacteria > Pseudomonadales > Azotimanducaceae > UBA4421. Next base: position 11,378 of record CACMHG010000032.1, on the reverse strand, counting down.
CTCTCTTCCAGTGGTCGAATGATCTCCACAATGTCGCCGACGTCGGCAAGCACTGCCGCTCGCACCGGGTGACGCTGTTCTTCTACCAGCTGAGTCCCGACACCTTCTGCGGTGAACAGTTCCTGCAGCAGGCCACCGTCGTGCACATAGGAAATCTGATGGGCCTTCGTCACCCCGGCCCGAACAGCCCGGGACATGGCCAGATAGCGTTGGGCTGAGCCCAGCGATAGGTCGGCCAAAAAATCGTCCAGGGTGCTTGGTGTAATCGTGCTCTGGCGCTGGCTCTGCGAGGTCTTTAAGTGCTCTATTTCGTCGAAGAAAATTAGCTTATCGGCCTGCAGGGCGATGCTGATATCTGCGGCAAGCTCCTCCGACGCCAGATTGAAGGCCTGTCCGGAATTTGAAAACCCGAGGGGTGACTGCAGTACCAAATTAGCGGCGCTGAGCAGATCGCGAATGCGAGCGCTGTCTAAACTGCGCAGCTGTCCCGTCAGCAGGTGGTCGATACCATCGAGCACACCAAGCGGTTTGGCAGTGACAAAGTTGCCCGACACCACGCTGATGTCGACGTTGTGCAAAGGTGTATTGGGTAAGCCAGTGGAGAACAGGCCTTCAAGATGACTTCGCAGTAAACCGTAAACACCGGTGACCTTGTCCATATCACCCGGCTCGGTAATACGCCGGTGATTGTGGGTTTTAGAATTCGGCAGGGCTTTGTCGAGCTGTGGACGGCCGCCGTGCACGAGCACCAGCTGCACCCCCAGCACATGCAGCAACGCGAGGTCGTGAATAATGTTGGTGATATTGGCATGGGCCAATGCTTCTCCGCCTAAGTACACCACAAAGGTTTTACCCCGATGGGCACTGATATAGGGCATAGAGCCACGAAACCACTGAGAATAATCGTTGGTATTCATTGTCAAACCAGACAGAATTTTTGGATGACGCGACGCAGGGTATCCGTGGCCGGTGCCAGCTGGGCTTTGTCCAGGTACTCGTTGGGTTGATGTGCTTGGTCAATACTCCCTGGCCCCCATACGACGGTTTCCATTCCCAGTGTTTGCATGAAGTGTGCTTCAGTGCCAAAGGCGACGGTGCCGGGCTGGTTCCCGCTCAAACCACTCAAAGCACCCAGCAGGTCGCCATTCGGATCGGACTGAAACGGTGGAATCGGCGGGTAGGCTTTGTGCAGCTGAAGGCTCACGCCGGTATTCGCCACTACGGCTGCGATACGCCGTTCGAGGGCCTCGTGAATTGCTTCGCTATCCATCCCCGGCAGTAAGCGCAGGTCTATCTGTAGCGCCGCATGGCCGCAAATACGGTTGGGGTTGTCCCCCGCACGCATGCAGCCAAGATTCATGGTGGGCACGTTTACCGCAAAGGCGTTGTTCTGGTTGGCGGCCGCCAGTTCTTCTCGCATGGCGATCAACTCGCCCATGACGCGGTGCATGGCATCCAAGGCATTGGCACCTAGGCTGGGGTCAGAGGAATGACCCGAGGCGCCTTCGAGCTGAATCGTCATCATGCTAATGCCCTTGTGGGCAAAGATCGGCTGCATGGCCGTCGGCTCGCCAATAATGGCGTAATCTGCCTTGGGCTTGCCGCACTCCAGCAAGTAGCGGCTGCCGGCCATGGATGATTCCTCATCCGATGTCGCCACAATGGTCAGCGGCGCGCTGAGTTGTTGCTTGGCAAAGGTCGCGGCGGCTTCTAAGGCCACAGGGAAAAAGCCTTTCATGTCGCAGCTGCCCAGGCCGTAGTAGCGATCCTGGTGGTCTTTGACCGTAAACGGATCTGACTGCCACAACGCTTCATCGAAGGGCACGGTATCCGTGTGGCCAGCAAGCACGAGACCGCCCATGCCGTCGTTTATGTCACCGCCCAGTGTGGCGATTAAATTCGCCTTGTCGGGCCGGTTTGGCAGCGGAATGATCTCTGTGCGAAATCCCAGATCGTTCAGCCAGTTCGCCAGATGCTCGATAACGCGCAGGTTGCTGCGATCGATATCGGGCGATGTCGAGCTGACAGAGGGCTCTGCCACCAATTGGGCAAGCATGTCGGAGAACGATGGAAGCACAGAAATGTCCTGTTAAATCAGCCGGCTATTGTATGCCTAACCCTTGCGGTAAAACGAGTCCTCGCCTTGTGGTCGCGTTTTGAATCGGCGATGCATCCATAAATACTGCTCCGGTACCTGGCGCAAAGAGCTCTCCAGCATTTGGTTTAGCGCGGTCGCATCTGACTCCAAGTCGCCCTGGGCGAAATTCTTCAGCACCGGGCTAAATCGCAGTGTCCAAGTGCGACGACGGATGTCGCGCAGTTGATGCAGCATCAATACTGGGGAATCGTTGCGCTCTGCCAGTCGCGAACTCACCGTGATGGTGGCGGTGGCAATGCCGAAGAACGGTGCAAATACCGAGTGTTTGCGGCCATAGTCTTGATCTGCCGCGTACCACATGGCTCGTCCGGACTTCAGGCGCTTAATGATTTGGCGCATATCACCGCGTTCTACAACCCCCTCGAAGTGATGTCTTCGGCCCCGAGTTTGTAGCCACTCCCAGACCGGGTTTTTGTTACGCCGATACATGACGTCTACGAAGCCCAGAGTGCTTAAGAATTGGCTGGTGATATCAATGGTGGTGTAGTGCGCGCCGACCAGCACCACACCGCGTCCGAGAGCCTGAGCTGCCATCAGGTGTTCTATCCCCTCGACGCGGTAGTGTTTGGATAGATCGCGCGTGGGGTTTAGCCAGGGCAGGGCGATTTCCACCGCCCCAATCCCCGTGTGCCGGAAATTATCTCGCACGAGTTTTCGCTGCTGGTCGGTATCCAGCTGCGGAAAGCACTTTGAGATATTGACCTGGGTGATGTGGCGACGAGATCCGGCGAGGTGATAACCCAGCCAGCCAACGCCCTGGCCGACGGTAAAAATCCAGGACATGGGCAGGCGTGCAATCAGCCACATAAAGGCCGCGGCAAACCAAACAGGCCAGAGTACGGGGTTCAGCAAAGAGGGACGCAAAGGTGTCGGGTCGAGCATGGGCAAATGGTAGCAGCTTCCGGATTCAGGATACCCAGTAGTAACATGCAGTATTACTTGGCGAGGTAGCCGTGCTGCAATCCCTGTTAAACGTTCAGTCACTAGTGCCTGGGGACGGTCATGTCCTGGTGGTAGGAGATATTTGGATTGATCATCAGCTCACCCTGGACCAGACCGTCTCTCGCCGTGAATACCTGCGACACAACAGCGCCGCCGGTCTGTCGCTTGGCTTGGCTGAGGCTGGACTTGCAGTCACCCTGGTGGGCTTTGTTGGCGATGATTCCATGGCCGACGTTATCGACGATTCCGTGGCGAGTGCTGGTGTGGCCAGTGATTTGTTGCACATCAAATCTTGGTCCACGTTTACCAGCGCTCATCAGCAAATTGGTGAGGTTGCCGATGCCAAGCTCGACGCCGATGGCAGGCGGGTGCGCCGCCACAAAGATGAGCGGGCTCTGCCGATTGACGGTATGAGCGAATACGAATCGCATTTGCAAAATCGGGCGGAGCGATACCTTGGCAATGCCAGCGCACTGGTACTCGTGGACTGGGGCCTGGGCAGCATTGCCGAACCAAGGGCGCTGACCTATGTTGCAAGGCAGCGATGGGTGCCAAGTATTGCGGTATTTGGGCCTCAGGCCTTGGCTGAGCGTTACGGCGATGCCGATCACCAGCTCGATCTATCCCGGCGCGATTTCGCAGCAGGCATAAGCGCGCTAAAAGCGGCGCTGCCATCCTCGGTTGCCCTTCGTACATGAGCCTAGTCACCAGCAAAGCCGGCGCATCGGTGTACCCTGGTTTGATCCTATACCGGTGTTTGCTTTGGCTCGCCCTGCCTTTTGTCATTCTGCGCCTTTGGTGGCGAGGCCGACGAGACCCTACTTACAGACCGCGATGGCGCGAACGTTTTGGCTTTTACCGTCAGTCGATTACGCCAAATGCTCTGTGGTTTCATACCGTTTCGGCGGGGGAGAGCATTGCTGCGGCGCCGATTATTCGCGAATTGGCCGAGGGCGGTGCGTCGACGAATCCCTTACTGGTTACCACCATGACGCCAACCGGTAGTGAGCAGGTCACGCGTCTTCTGGGCGATTGTGTTGAGCACTGCTATGCCCCCTACGATTTCACCTTCGCGGTGAGGCGCTTCCTGGCGCACGTTAAGCCTCGCGCACTGATTCTTATGGAGACTGAGATCTGGCCAAATCTTATTTTGGAGGCAAAGGCTCAGGGTATTCCCGTGCTCTTGATGAACGCTCGGTTGTCGGAAAAATCGGCCCGTGGCTATCATCGGTTCGGCTGGCTTGGTCGGCCCGTACTGCAGGCAGTGGACCTGATCGCCTGTCAAACTGAAGCGCATGCGACACATTTTCAGGCGTTAGGCGTGCCCCGCGAACGCCTGCAGATCGTTGGCAACGTCAAATACGATCTCGATGTAACAAAGGATGTCGCCCAGGATGCCGCTCAACTTGGATCCCTGCTTGGCGCTAGAAAACGGTCTTGTTGGATTGCGGCCTCCACCCATCCTGGCGAGGAAGAGCTGATATTGCAGGCCCATCAGCAGGTGCTAAGCGTCCACCCGGATGCGCTGCTTTGGTTGGCGCCCCGCCACACTAATCGCACAACACAGCTTATCCCGTTGTTGGATCATCTAACCCAACCTATGCCCGGGGGCTGGTGTCGCTACTCCGATCTGACGGATCAAAGTACGGTTGATGCCAGTGACCTAAGCGTGGTGTTGGTGGATCAGATGGGGGTATTAATGCCGCTCTATGAGCTTGCCGATGTCGCCTTCATGGGCGGCTCCCTAGTGGCCCATGGCGGTCATAACCCGATCGAGCCTGCCAGCCTGGGCACGCCGGTAATCACAGGCCCCCACTACGTTAACTTCGCCCAGGTCTTTGCAGACCTAATGCAGGCAGGTGCCTGCATTACCTCAGAGCAAAGCGGCTTGGCCAATGAAGTGGGCCAGCTAATGAGCAATACTAATCAGCGTCAGACCATGGGCGTGGCGGGTGGTCAGGTGGTCGCGATCAACCGTGGTGCCAAGCAGCGCAGTCTTAGGCTACTTGAACAACACCTTAAAGCTCGTTAGCCCTGAGCTTCGCGCATGGACACGATGCGCTTGACCGGCGCGCTGCTGTCCATGAAACCGTTAATCTCTTGAAGATCTGCCTGATCCAGAAGCCCGGACTGCTGCTTAAGTCGCAGCAAATTCAGCAGGTAGGTATAGCGAGAGTCGGCGTAGGCAAACTGCGAATCGAATAAACGTTGCTGGGCTTGCAGCACGTCTACAATGTTCCGAGTGCCTACTTCGTAACCCGTTTGCGTGGCCTCCAGGGCCGACTGAGCCGAGCGTATCGCCTTGAGTCTGGCCTGTACGCGAACCACATCGGTCGAAACAGATTTGTAGAGGCTGCGGGTATTGCGGACTACCGTTCGACGCTGATTCAACAGTTGCTCGCGCGATTGCTCGGCGCGGGCACGGCCTTCACGCATACGCGACGTGGTTCGACCACCCTGGAAAATCGGCAGGGTTACCTGCAGTCCGTAGATCGTGGTTTCAGTCTCTTCTGGACTGAACTGCTGAGTCAGCGGATTACCGTTGTTGTTGTTGGTACGCGTTACCGTGGCATCGACAGTGGGCGCATAGTCTGAAAGCCGCGAGCGCGCTTCATTTTTTGCGGCATTCAACTGCTCCAAGGCCGCGCGAACCCCAAGATTAGAGCGTAGGGCGGCCTCGACCCAGGCCTCTTCATCCATGGGATCTGGGTTCACGATGGGCAGCTGCTCGGACAAAGTAGCCAGTTCGTCGTAATCTCGACCGGTAAGGGTGCGCAGGGTTTCAAAACTGATGTAGAAGTCGGTCTCTGCCTGAATTTGACGCACCAGTGCGGCGTCGTAGGCTGCCTGAGATTCCAGCACATCGGTGATGGCGACAAGACCCACATCGAAGCGTTGCTGAACCTGCTCAAGCTGACGCTGCACCGCGGTAACCTCGGCATTCGTCGTGTCTAGGCGGTCTCGGGTGCGCAAAATATTCAAATACGCCTCAGCCACTCGTACGATCAAATCTTGCTCTTGAGCAGCCAGAGAGAACGAAGAGGCTTTTACAAACGCCTTGGCACTGTTGTAACCAAACCAGCTCGACAGGTTCAAAATCGGCTGACGCAGCTGGGCGTTCCAGCCATTGTCGTTATAGCCCTTCCTCAGTATTTGGCTCTGCAGGCTGTCATCGCCAGGAATGGTCGTTTCCGTTTTCGTGGTACTTGCGCTGGCAACAATGCTGGGCAGCAGAAGCGAACGAGCCTGGGGCAGACGCTCCTTGTCGGCCTGATACGAGGCGCGTGCCGCGCCCACGACCGCGTCGTTGTCCTTGGCTGCGACAAAGACATCGACCAGGTCATCGGCCTGAAGAGGCGCGCTATGAAGTCCAGCGCCAAGCAGCAAAGCGGTGAATAAGCGGCTGACTATGGGATGGGATTGGATCATCAAATCTCTCTAACATGAGGCAAGACAAGACCACAGCTTATGTCGATATGGGACACTGGTCTTCTGCGTGGTCGGGAATTATGCCTTCTCTGGCGGTGCAAGTAACGTGAAGTGGTTCCAGCTTTCGTTCCCTGGCTCGTGCACTGACCAAGATGGCGATTTGAACGGCAAAACCCGAATTCGCGCATAGCACCTGATGGGTGCCCTAGGTATATTAGTCGGCTATATCACCCCAATTGGTTTAACGAAAGACGTGTCAGACAAACGCCCGGAAACAGACGCCGACATCCTCAGTCGCTCAACAGAGCTGAGCTACGATTTCGCCACCGGTGCTCGGCACCCCGGTCGCCGTTACCACCACGATTTGGTGGGCCATATGGCCGAGTGCGATATGAATTTTCAGCGGCTCATGCAGCTATTTCCCACGGTACGGCAGGACGATTTCAAGTGCGTGATCTTGCTGCCCGGCGAATCCGGTACCCGAGTCGAGCTGAGCGTTGTCGAGCGCGGGCCCTATACCACGACAGTGCAGCTGACCCAGGTGCCGAAGCAAGAATGGGGTAGCAGCCCCAACATGAAAATACAGATGTATCACGACACCAAGAGCGCCGAAGTGGTTTCTTATCAGCACGAGTCGAGATTCCATGGCGCCTACGAATACCCCAATAAACGCATGCGCGCGCGTGATGAAAAGGAACAGCTCAACCGGTTTTTGGGCGAGTACCTGGCGCTGTGTTTAGCCATTGGTATGAGCGCAGATTCTGGGTTCAACCCGTCAGCTAGTCCGCGCCCCAAACCCCGTTCGGGCGGTGAGGTCTAGATCAACCCGGTGCAACAGACCCTGTTACACATTACTGATTGCCACCTAATGCCCAAGGGCGAGCTGCTTCTCAACACCGATACCAGCGCTACGCTGGGGCAAGTGATGCAGCAGGCACTCAGCGAGATGGCCCCAAGCGCAATTATCGCCACTGGCGACCTGGTGCATACTGGCGGTGCCCAAGTGTATCGACAATTTTTGTCGATCATTGCTGACGGCTGCGATGCGCCCCTGCTTTGCTTGCCTGGGAACCATGATTTTGCCGCCGAGATGATTGACGCTTGCTTACCGATGCAGTCCCTAACCCTCGGCGCATGGAGCGTCGTCGGGCTAGATTCCCACGAAGACGACGTGCCCAAGGCCCAGGTCGATGCGGCAAAGCGCGACGCCTTGTTCTCTCATTGGGGAGAGCAAACTGCGCAGTTTGGGTTGTTGGCGACTCATCACCCGCTCCTGCCGATTGGGGCACCGTGGCTGGACAAAGATCGTATCGATGACCCCGAATCCCTGATGGATGAATTGATCGCCGGGTCTGGTCCTCGGTTTGCTGGGGCAATTTTTGGTCACGCCCATCAGGTGATACAGGGCCACTACTGTCATCGGCCATTGTTGGGTACGCCGTCGACGGCGTTTCAGTTTTTGCCGCGCAGCGAAAAATTTGCCACTCACGAGCGACCTCCGGGGTATCGTTGGTTAACGTTGGATGACGATGGTCAAATTCACAGCCAGGTGCGTTGGTTGCACTGAGCACACCTTCCACTTCTCTTAACTGGGCTCTTCTCTCTATGGCGGAAAAATCCTACTCAGCAGAATCATTGCAGGTGCTCTCGGGTCTTGAGCCCGTGCGCCGCCGCCCGGGTATGTACACCGATACCACTCGACCCAACCATCTGGTTCAAGAGGTGGTGGATAACAGTGTTGATGAGGCCATCGCCGGTCACGCGCGAGAAATTGAGGTCTGTATCAACGCCGACGGATCTATTGAAGTAGTCGACGACGGTCGGGGTATGCCGGTAGACATCCACCCAGAGCACAAAATTTCCGGAGTCGAACTGATCCTTACCCGGCTGCACGCGGGGGGTAAGTTCGACAACGAAAACTACAATTTTTCCGGTGGCCTGCACGGTGTCGGTGTATCTGTGGTGAACGCCCTGTCCGAGTGGCTAGAGGTAGAAGTGAAGCGTGACGGCACCCTCTACCGCCAACGCTACGAGCGTGGCGAGCCGGTAACCAAGCTCGCCGGCGTTGACACGGTGGGTAAACGCAATACCGGCACCCGCGTCTGTTTTCTGCCCGAAGGCAGCTACTTCGATTCGTCGTCTTTGGCCATGGGGCGCCTGCGTCACCTGTTGCGAGCCAAGGCGGTTCTTTGCCCTGGACTGCGCATGAGTTTGGCGGTCGAAGCCAAACCTGAGGAAAACGAAAGCTGGATATTCGAAGACGGATTGCGCCAGTACCTCGAAGCCTCGGTGGGGGATGCAGAATGCGTACCCGCTGTCACCATCATGCATCAGGCTACGGGCAACGGCGAAGCCGTCGAATACGCACTGAAATGGGTGGCGGAAGGCAGTGCGCCGATCACTGAGAGCTACGTCAATTTGATTCCCACCGCGGCGGGCGGCACGCACGTTAATGGGCTGCGCTCCGGGCTCATCGACGCGTTGAAAGAGTTTTGTGAATTCCGCGACCTGCTGCCTCGCGGGGTAAAAATCACTGGCGACGACATCTGGGATCAGTGCAGCTATGTGCTCAGCGTCAAGCTCCTGGACCCGCAGTTCGCGGGTCAAACCAAGGAGCGGCTGTCCTCTCGGCAGTCTGCGGTATTTGTGTCCGGTGTGGCCAAGGATGCCTTTAGCCTGTGGCTGAACGCACACGCCAGCGAAGGCGAAAAAATCGCCGAAATGGCCATCGGCAACGCTCAGCGTCGTCTGAACGCCGCGAAAAAAGTCGCGCGTAAGCGGGTGACCTCGGGTCCTGCGCTGCCGGGCAAGCTGGCGGACTGCTCCGGTCAAGATGCCTCTAGAGCCGAGCTATTTCTGGTGGAAGGCGACTCCGCTGGCGGCTCAGCCAAGCAGGCGCGAGACCGAGAATTTCAGGCGATCATGCCCCTGCGCGGAAAAATTCTGAACACCTGGGAGGTGGACGCCAGTCAGGTGCTGGCTTCCCAAGAAGTCCACGACATCGCCCTAGCCATTGGTGTGGATCCGGCCAGTGCCGATCTTACTGGCCTGCGCTATGACAAGGTTTGCATACTGGCCGACGCAGACTCCGACGGGCTGCATATCGCAACGCTATTGTGTGCGTTATTTGTTAAGCACTTCCGCCCACTGGTCAGCGCCGGACATGTTTATGTCGCTATGCCGCCTTTGTACCGCATCGATGTGGGCAAGGAAGTTTTCTACGCCTTGGACGAGTCGGAAAAAGACGCGGTGCTGGCCCGGGTGGCAGAAGAAAAGAAGCGCGCAACACCCATTGTGCAGCGCTTCAAGGGCTTGGGTGAAATGAACCCAGCCCAGCTGCGCGAAACCACCATTCACCCCGACACACGACGACTGGTGCAGCTTACCGTCGACAGTGGCCGCAAAACCGACGAAATGATGGACATGTTGCTGGCCAAGAAACGCGCGCCAGATCGCCGTCAGTGGCTTGAAAAGAAAGGCGATCAAGCTGTCATCGATTAGAACGTGCAGCACCCGCAGCCTTTTGGCATTGGCCGTGCCGAAAACCGACCAGGCAACATGTGACGAAACAGCAAGTGACCAGACTACTAGCCACAAGACAACCAGCCACAAGACAACGATATAGGTACACACCCTATGGATGACGAAATCCAATCCACCAGCTCAGAAGGTGATTCGCCAGAATCCATGTCCCTGGCGACCTATACCGAGCGAGCGTATCTGGACTACTCCATGTACGTTATTAATGACCGCGCGCTGCCCCATATTGCCGATGGCCTAAAGCCGGTTCAGCGCCGCATCATTTACGCCATGAGCGAGCTGGGTCTGAACAGTCAGGCCAAGTACGCCAAGTCGGCTCGAACCGTGGGCGATGTGCTGGGTAAGTTTCATCCCCACGGCGACAGCGCCTGCTACGAAGCCATGGTGCTGATGGCCCAGCCGTTTTCGTTTCGCTATCCCATGGTCGACGGTCAGGGTAATTGGGGCGCACCCGACGACCCTAAGTCATTTGCGGCCATGCGCTACACCGAAGCGCGACTGTCGCGCTATGCCGGTCTGCTGCTTAGTGAGGCCCGCCAAGGCACTGTCGATTACAGCCCAAACTTCGATGGCAGCGTCAAAGAACCGAAGCTTCTGCCGGCACAGGCACCCTTTGTGCTGCTCAACGGCAGCACGGGTATTGCCGTGGGCATGGCGACGGATATTCCGCCCCACAACCTTAACGAAGTCATCAGCGCCTGCGTGCATTTGTTAGACAGCCCAAAGGCTACGGTGGCGGACCTGATGACCCATATCAAGGGTCCGGACTATCCCACCGAAGCTCAGGTAATTACGCCCAGTGCCGATATCCGAGCGCTTTATGAAACTGGCCGGGGCAGTATTAAGGCTCGTGCGGTTTTTCACCGTGAAGGCCCAGAAGTGGTGATTACCGCCCTGCCCCACCAAGTCTCGCCGGCCAAGGTGCTGGAGCAGGTTGCTCAGCAAATGAACGCCAAAAAGCTGCCCATGCTGGTGGATTTGCGCGATGAGTCAGACCACGAAAACCTCACGCGCTTGGTTTTTGTGCCGCGCTCGAATCGTATCGACTACGACCGGCTCATGAGCCACCTGTTTGCCACTACGGATTTAGAGCGCAGCTATCGCGTCAATCTGAACATCATTGGTCTGGATCAACGCCCGGAAGTGAAGGGCTTGGTGGGCATACTCAAAGAGTGGTTGCGCTACCGCCTCGACGTCGTCACTAGACGCCTCAATTTTCGTCTGGAAAAAATCAATGACCGTTTGCATATCCTCGATGGGCTGCTGATTGCCTATCTCAACCTGGACGAGGTCATTCGCATCATTCGTG
>CACMHG010000031.1 GCA_902613475.1 K189A clade bacterium | reverse complement strand
GTGGGTGTGCACCTTGGTCGGGGTGCGAAAGTTTGAGCCATCGAGTACTGCCGGCCAGAACAGGGCGTGGAAGTTGACGATGTCCTTGCCGATAAAGTGATGTACCTCGGCGCTGGAATCCGTCGCCCAAAAATCGTCAAAGTTCAGGTCGCCTTGATCGCACAGGTTTTGGAAGCTCGCCATGTAGCCAATGGGGGCGTCCATCCAGACATAAAAATACTTGTCTGTGGTGCCAGGAATGGTGAAGCCAAAGTAGGGGGCGTCACGAGAGATATCCCAGGCGCGCAGACCGTCGTCCAGCCACTCGGCCAACTTGTTGGCGATTTCGGGCTGTACGGCGTCGCTGCGGGTCCACGCTTTGAGGAAGTCCGTATAGCGACCGAGGTCGAAGAAGTAATGGTCAGATCCCCGCAGTTCGGGCGTGGCACCGCTGAAGATCGATTTAGGATCGATCAATTCGTTGGCATTGTAGGTGGCGCCGCAGTTTTCGCAGTTGTCGCCATATTGATCCGGGATTTTACACTTTGGGCAGCCGCCCACCACGAAGCGGTCTGCCAAAAACAGACCTTTCTCTGGGTCGTAAAGCTGCTCGACCTCTTCGGTAAAGATCAGCCCGGCTTCCTGCAGGCGGTTATAGATCAGCTCTGAGTAATGCTGATTTTCCGGCGAGTGGGTGGAGTAGTAGTTGTCATGGGCAATCAAAAACCCCTGGGAATCCGCCATATGCAGCTGGCGCATGTTCTCCACCAGGGTCTCAGCAGACACGCCCTCTTGTTTGGCCTTAATCATGGTGGCCGTGCCGTGGGTGTCGTCGGCGCAGACATAGATCGCCTGATTGCCGCGCATTCGCTGAAACCGCACCCAAATATCGGTTTGGATTTGCTCTAACACATGGCCCAAGTGGATGGGGCCGTTGGCATTAGGCAGTGCACTGGTAACTAAAATGCGACGTGACATGCTGGGCCTGGGTTGATCGTTGGCGGTGAAATTTGCGGGCGAAGCATACCGCGCCTGAGGCCACAAGTGCAGTCACTAAGAGAGTTCTGCCGGTCTGCGTTGCATTTGTGTCGCGCTTTCACAGGCGCTCCACTGGCCTTTGGCCTACACTTGAGGGCTGAGTAAAAGCGGGGTAACTGCGCAGTGAAAGTCGAAGAATTTGTCGACCCCTATTTGGGGCAATCTTGGGGCAGCTTGGGCGCGCGGGTGCTCACTTCGGGCAACCAAGTTTCGGTTACCTTGGGATATCCCGCTGCCGGACTGCAGGCAGATCTTGCGGTTCAGCTGGCGGCCTTTCTGGAAGTGAATACCGTCGATCTGCAGCTGAACTTTGCCGTGAGCGGTGGTTCGGGTTTCGGTCAGGTCAAGCACATCGTGTTGGTGAGCAGCGGCAAGGGCGGTGTGGGTAAATCGACCACAGCGGTAAATCTGGCCCTCGCGCTGGATGCCGAGGGTGCCAAGGTTGGCTTGCTTGACGCAGATATTTACGGCCCCAGTCAGGGGATGATGCTCGGCGTCGCTGAAGGCCAGCGGCCCAACATCAAGGACGGCAAGCACTTCGAGCCGATACGGGCCCATGGTCTGAAAGCCATGTCGATGAGCTTTGTGACGACCGACAAAACGCCCATGGTGTGGCGCGGCCCCATGGCCAGCGGTGCCCTGCAGCAGATTTTGGGTCAAACCCTGTGGGGAGATCTGGATTATCTGATTGTCGATATGCCGCCGGGTACCGGTGATATTCAGCTGACCCTGTCACAAAAAGCGCCGGTGTCCGGGGCTGTAATCGTTACCACACCCCAAGATATTGCCCTGCTGGATGCCATGAAGGGTATCGAGATGTTCGCCAAGGTGGACATTCCGGTACTGGGCATTGTGGAAAATATGAGCGTGCATGAATGCCCCAGCTGCGGGCACATAAGCCATCTGTTTGGTGCCGACGGTGGTCGGCGGGTCGCAGAAGATCTGTCGGTGCCGCTGCTGGGCCAGTTGCCCCTGGCCATGTCGATTCGTGAACAGGCCGATGGCGGGCAGCCCACGGTCAAAGTTGAACCTGATTCGAAAATTAGCGCCCTGTATCGCGATGCGGCGCGTAACATGGCGGCCCAGCTATGGGGGCGCAAAAGCCCAGCCGCCGCCGGGCCGACAATTTCGATGGTCGACGACTAATCGGTTAACACCGTAACGGGATAAAAAGGGTAAGGGATACTATGACTATCAAATCCGATCGCTGGATCGTCGAGCAAGCCAGCAAGGGGATGATCGAACCCTTTGAGGCCGGACAGATACGCACCAATGAAGACGGCGGCAAGGTGATTTCTTATGGCACCTCGAGCTATGGCTACGACGTGCGCTGCGCGAATCAATTTAAAGTGTTTACCAACATCCACTCCGCCACGGTGGATCCCAAAGCCTTTGATGAACGCAGTTTTGTGGATGTGGAAAGTGACTACTGCATCATTCCGCCGAACTCTTTCGCCCTTGCCAGAACCGTTGAGTATTTTCGTATCCCGGAAGATGTGCTGACGGTTTGTCTTGGCAAGTCCACCTATGCGCGCTGCGGCATCATCGTGAACGTGACGCCGCTGGAGCCTGAGTGGGAGGGACATGTGACGCTTGAGTTCTCCAACACCACGACCCTGCCGGCAAAAATTTACGCCAACGAAGGCGTCGCCCAGATGCTGTTCTTTCAGTCGGACGAGCGCTGTCAGACCACCTACAAAGACCGGGGCGGCAAATATCAGGGGCAGACTGGTGTGACGCTCCCGCAGACCTAGGGGCTGGCGGCGTATATTCGACAGCTCTCAGCGTTGCGAGCAGCTGCAGCGATCAGATCGCTATTGCCCGATCAGTATTTGTCCGGCTTGGGGCTGGTGATCTGCCTGGACGATGACACCTATCTGCACCGGAGCTTCGCCCTGATCCTGCAGCGCCGCCAAGGTCGCCTCGACGTTTTCTTCCGCGACAATTAACAGCAGCCCAATACCGCAGTTAAAGGTGGTGAGCATTTCCTGCTCGGAAATATTGCCCGCCTGCTGCAGCCAAGAAAACACGCTGGGTCGCTGCCAACTGTCCACATCGATGAGGGCGGCGATGCCACCGTCTGAGAATATTCGCGGAATATTCTCGTAGAACCCTCCGCCGGTAATATGCACCATGCCGTGAACGTCGACGGTCTCCAGTAATTTTCGTACCTGCTTGACGTAAATCCGGGTCGGTGCCAGCAGCTCGTCCAGCAATGTGTCGTCGGGTACGAGTTCGGAGTTTTCCAGTACCTTGCGAATCAGCGAGTAGCCATTGCTGTGGGGTCCGGAGCTTGGCAGGCCGATGATGCGGTCGCCGACACTGATCTGAGTACCGTCGATGATCTTGGTCTTCTCCACCACGCCGACGCAAAAACCCGCCAGGTCGTATTCGCCGTCACTGTAAAAACCTGGCATTTCTGCGGTCTCACCGCCGGCCAAGGCGCAGCCGGCCAGCGAGCAGCCATGAGCAATACCCTTGATGACGCGTTCAGCGACGTCGACATCGAGTTTGCCTGTGGCGTAGTAATCGAGAAACAAGAAGGCTTCGGCGCCAACCACCAGCACATCGTTCACGCACATGGCGACAAGGTCTTGACCAACGAAGTCGTGGCAATCGTAGTCTATGGCGATCTTCAGTTTGGTGCCAACACCGTCGGTGCCGGTCACCAAGATCGGATTCTCATAGCCCTTTGGCAGCTCGGCCATGGCGGCGAAACCGCCCAAACCACCCAGCAGCTCGGGTCGGCGCGTGGCCTTGGCAGCCGGCGCGATGCGTTCAATCAGCTGAGCGCCCGCCTCGATGTCGACACCGGCATCCTTGTAGGTGAGGCCGCCACGCTGATCGGTTGTGTCGCTATCGGATCCGGACATGGTGAGCTTCGCTGGGAAAAGCCCGCAGTCTACAGGCTATGCAGCCCCAGACCAAAATCCATGATGCGACAGGGCATAGCCTGCCTACTTGGGAGGCTGGGCCAGGACAAAACTCAGAGCCAGTGCCAACCATCGGCGCAGATCCTCGTCTTCGGCTAGGCCTTCGGCGTCGATGGAGACAAAACCGGTCATTGGCTTACCGGTAAATTCCATTTTTCGACAATAGGGATCGCGCAAGGCTTCTTCATAGCGATTCGCGCCAACGCGCAGCATAAGCCCAGCGTCGCTGTCCCTTTGATTACGGCGTCCGGAAAGTCCGCAGGTCATGTGGCCATTTACCATGGTGACCAGACCGCCGAACATTTTGCGCTCGCTGATGTCCGCGAATTCGGCAAGCTCAAACAGTGTCTGGCGCAAGCGCTGGGCTAATCCCTCATCAATTTCCACGAGACCTCTCTCTTCTGCAGGGTAAATACCCCGGCTCAATGCGGTATTAAATCACGCGGATCGCCGACTGCTTAGCAGATTCTGCGCCGACAAAAATACTCATCCGGTGTCCAACTCGGCTACACTGACAAGTCGTATCGATGTGAAGCGTTATCACTTCCATGTCCACTTGGCACCGCATTCGAAAATCGCTGCTCACCTGGTTCTGCGCGTTAATAGTAGCGCTGATGATGCTGTCTCAAAGCGCACTGGTCACAGCGCAACAGACCCGCGGTCAGACGATTGATTGGCTTTATCAGGTCGAGCAGCTGGTCCCAGATCAGGGTGAGAGTGCGCGTCTCGCTGCGGCTCGAAGGTCCTTGCTGCGGGTGCTGTCACGCACCACGGGCTTGGCATCGGTGCCTCGCAGTTCAATCGTCGCCAAGGCCCTAGAGACCCCCGACCAGTACTACACCAGATTCGTCTACTTTGATCCGCGGCAGTTAGACCCGGTGCAGCGCGGCCTGATCGACAACGCCTCGCAAGGCGTCAACTCGGGCTTAGCGGTGCGCTTTGACTTTCAGCCAGCGGCGATCAAAAGACTCACCAGAGATGCCCAGCTACCAACATGGTGGTCGCGCCGTCCGCTGACCATGATCTGGATGGTGTTGGACGAACCCAGTGGTCGCACGGTGGTCGATCATGGTGCGGTGGGCATTCGTAACGAACTCGACGCTGCCGCGCAGCAGCGAGGCTTGCCGGTCATGCTGCCGCTGATGGACCTGCAGGACAGTGTGGCCGTCAATCCTGCTGTGATTTGGGGTAAGTTCACCGACGTGCTGGATCAGGCCAATCAGCGCTACATGGCCAGTCAGTACCTACTTGGCCGATTCAGTGTGCAGGAGATATTGGGCGAGAGGCTGTATACCGGCGAGTGGCTGGTGCGCTCCAGCGACGGTGAGGCGTCCCAGTTTTTTCGCGGTGTTGACCTGGACAATTTGGTACAGGCGGGCATCGATATGGCAACTCGCCACGTGCTCGATCAACACCTGGTCTTTACCAATGTCCCGCGCCAACACGACTTGGTGGTGCGCGGTGTTGCGGGCATACGAGCTTATTCAGGCTTGCTCGATTATCTGCAGTCCCTGGAGTTTATCGACTCGGTGATGGTTCTCGGACTGCAGGCAGACGCGCTCACCCTGCGCATAAACTCCGTAGCAACAGACCTTCAGTTGCGCTCGCTGCTGATCGACGACGGGCAATTTGATAGGGCCCCGCAAACAGTCCAGCTGCCGCTACCAGAATCCGTAACCAATCTTGAATTTATTTGGCTAGGTGCCTCGTGAGTGCGCTGCCCAACTACTTGAGCATGCTGCGCATCGTACTGGTGCTGCCCATCGCCTGGCTGCTGTGGAAGCACCAAGTGATGGGCGCGTTCTGGCTAATGCTGGTGGCTGGATTTTCTGACGCACTGGATGGTTTTTTGGCTCGACGCTACGGGTGGCAGACGGAGCTGGGCACCCTGCTTGACCCGCTGGCGGATAAGTTTCTTGTGGCGGCTATGTATCTCGTTTTTACGCTGCAAGACCTGATTCCGCTGTGGTTGATCGGACTTATTTTGACCCGGGATATTTTGATCTTGCTGGGAGCGGGTGTTTATCGCGGAGTCTTCGGCGATCTGACCGTGAACCCGAGCCTTCTCAGCAAGACCAATACAGCGGTACAGATCATTGTCGTGTTGATGCTGATGGTCAGCCAGATGCCCATTGGTGAGCTTGGCCCGGGCCTGCTGGCATTTTTACAGGTTTATGCTTTTCCCCTACTGGCGGCTTTATGCATTGCGTCCGGCAGCCACTACTTGTTCGTATGGGGCCGTCATTCATGGCGTCGTCTGCGCGGTGAAAAACCCCGGAAGATTCGGGATTCGATGGAGCGCAGCGAATCTTAAAGAACAGGGAATACAACTCGTGAGCGAACAGGCCGTGCTGCCCATCGATGCGCCCCATCAGCCTACCTTCGCGAATTTTGTCGTTGGTGATAACGCTGAACTGTGCGCCAGCCTGAAGGGTCAGGCCCAGGGGTTTTTCGGATATTGGGTTTGCGGCGAAGACGTTTGTGGCAAGACCCATTTGCTGCGAGCCACCTGCTTGAACGCGGTGGAGGGCGGTCATATGCATGCTTATATGGACTGCAAAACTCAGGCGAGTGAGCCTTTGGCCGAGGGGCTGTGGAAGATCATCGATACACTGGGTGACGGTCAGGATCTGGCCGCGACCATTGCCATCGACCATGTCGAAGAAATCATGGGTCAGGGCATTGCCGAGGAAGCGCTTATGGCGCTGTACAACTCGCTTAACGACGCCCGAAGTGATGTGCCCAGGCGGCTCTTGGTCGCCCATCGGCAACCCGCGAGCGCTGTGTCGTTTACCCTTGCCGATCTCAACTCGCGGTTGCGCGCCATGGCCCACCATCAGCTTGCGCCGCTGAACGACGCGGAAAAAACTCAGGTGCTGCGAATTCGGGCCGAGCAGCGGGGCTATCATATGAGCGAAAGCGTGGTGGAGTATTGGCTGCGTCGCGGGCCCAGGGGGCTTGATCAGTTGCTGGCGGATTTAGAGCGCCTCGATGCGGCGACCTTGCAGCATAAGCGCCTGTTAACAGTGCCGCTGTTAAAATCTGTTCTGGGTTACTAACCTGGCTAGGCAGACCGCAAACGACCGTTTTGAAGATCATAAGAATAAGCGCAGCAATAGAGCCACGAGAATCCCCATGAACCAGGCCAAACCCATAGCGATGACCGGCGGCGGCAGTGCAGGGCATGTCATTCCCGCCCTGCCCGTGGCGGACCTGCTGCTGGCAAGGGGCTATCGCGTGCACTTTATTGGCACGCGCAGTGGGCTGGAGCAAGGTTACCTAGGTGATCGTGACCTGACCTTTCACGGGATATCCGCGGGCAAACTGCGGCGCTATTTTTCCCTGCAAAACCTGACCGACGTGTTTCGAATTATCTGGGCCGTGATCGAGTCCCTGGTACTGCTGCTGCGCATTCGTCCAAGCGTACTGTTCTCCAAGGGCGGCTTTGTATCCCTGCCGCCGGTCTTCGCGGCCTGGCTGCTGCGAATTCCAGTGGTAGCCCACGAGTCGGATTTAACGCCAGGTCTCGCCAACCGCCTGAGCCTGCTCTTCATTCATACGCTGTGCACAAGCTTTGCGGACACCCGGTTTGCAGGGTTTGCAGGGCGTCGCGTGGTTACGGGCACACCGGTACGCCGTGGACTGCTGACGGGTGATGTGGCGGCGGGTCGCAAAGCTCTGGGTATCGAAGACAATAGCGCGCAAAAGATACTGCTGGTCACCGGTGGCAGTTTGGGTGCCGAAAATTTGAATCGGATCATACGAGCCAACCTAGAGGCGCTTACCGAGCGCTTTTTTGTCGCCCACGTCTGCGGTGTGGGTAAGACTGTCGCCATACAGCAACAGGATTACCTGCAGCTGGAGTTCGTCGATGACGGCTGGGGTGATCTTTTGGCGGCGGCGGATATCGTGATCTCCAGAGCCGGGGCCAATGCGTTGTTTGAGTGGGTGGCCCTGGCCAAACTCAACCTGTTGGTGCCTTTGCCCCTTTCGGGTTCTCGTGGGGATCAAATTGCCAATGCCCAGTATGCCCAAGAGCATGGCTGGAGCGAGGTGCTGGAGGAACAGGATCTGACGCCCAAGGCCCTGCTGCAGGCCCTTGATCGCCTTGAATCCGATTCGGCTGCGTACCGGCAAGCCATGGGGGCAATGGATACCGCCAGTGCGGCGGAGCGGCTGCTGGATGAAATTCAGCGCCTTG
This sequence comes from K189A clade bacterium, assembly GCA_902613475.1. Lineage (GTDB taxonomy): Bacteria > Pseudomonadota > Gammaproteobacteria > Pseudomonadales > Azotimanducaceae > UBA4421. Next base: position 10,540 of record CACMHG010000031.1, on the reverse strand, counting down.
CCGAGGACCCCGCTGTCTAAACCGGCTCGATCTTGACATCCCTTTGGGGCATGCCTAACGTGCCGCTCCCCAACAAAATGCGCTACCTATGGATACTTCCACTGCCTACAAAATCAAAACCTATAACGCCATCGCGCCGGTTGGCCTGCAGCGCTTTGACTCCGGTGACTATACCGTTGGCCCAGAGCTGGAAGGTGCAGATGCGATGCTGCTGCGCAGTCATAAACTGTCAGTAGAAGAACTCACGCCGGGGCTGCGCGCGATTGCCAGAGCTGGTGCGGGTGTGAACAACGTGCCCGTGGATGCCTGTAGTCAGGCCGGGATTGTGGTTTTCAATACCCCTGGCGCCAATGCCAACTCGGTGAAAGAGCTGGTGCTGACCGGGCTGCTATTGGCTTCTCGCGATGTGATTGGCGGCGTTAACTATGTGCGCTCATTGGCGGATGTCAGCGATGACGCCGAATTGAACAAGCTGGTGGAAGCCGAAAAGAAGAAGTTCAAGGGTCGAGAACTGATCGGTAAAACTCTTGGAGTCGTTGGGTTGGGTGCAATCGGTTCCATGGTGGCGCGGGCGGCACTTGACCTGGGTATGGATGTGCTGGGTTATGACCCGGCCCTGTCGGTAGATGCGGCTTGGCGTCTGCCGTCGAGCGTAGAGCGCATGGATAATTTACCCAGTTTGTTCGCTCGAGCCGACTACGTGACCCTACATGTACCCCAGCTGCCAGCCACTGAAGGCATGATCAATGCCGAAGCCCTGCAGGCGTTTAAGCCCGGCAGCGTGCTTCTAAACTTCGCGCGACAGCCCATTGTCGATGCAGCAGCCCTCAAGGCCTCTCTGGAAAGCGGACACCTGGGTCGTTACGTGGCAGATTTCCCCGTGCCTGGCCTGATCGACCACCCTGCAGTGATGCTGACCCCGCACTTGGGCGCCAGTACCGACGAAGCTGAGGAAAACTGTGCGGTGATGGCGGCCAATCAGCTGATTCGTTTTTTGGAAACCGGCAGTATCGTCAACTCGGTGAATTTTCCTGCGGTCAGCCTCGAAGCCGTAGACGGCTATCGGGTGGCGATCAGCAACCACAATGTGCCGGGCATGTTGGGGCAAATGACCGCAGTACTTGCCGAGCGCAATATCAACGTCATCGACTTGATCAACAAATCCAGAGATGACCTCGCCTACAACCTCATCGATCTGTCAGCGGCGCCAGACGAAGGGCTATTGCAGGCCATTCGTGAGATTGAGAGCGTCATCGACGTCCGAGTGATCAAGGGCGCCTGACAGCGCCCGGACTACCACTCTAGGTTGGTCACTCAGGCCTGCTGAGGGCCAACCACCTTGACCCCGCGCCTCGCCTGGCGCGAAATAAATCGCTTCGGATCCACCGCGTTCAGCCCTCGCTGGGATACCGGTGCCACCCCACCCATGATGTCGCTGGCGATAATACTGGCGGCCAAGGGCGCAGTACTGGTGCCGGAAGATCCGTGGGCCGTCGTTACCCAGCGCGTTTCACCCAGGCGACCGATCACAGGGTCACGGTCACTGGACACACAGCGAGCCGCGCGCTTGTGCTGTATGGATGTGACGCTGTCATCGCCAATAAAGCGCCGGTTTGCCTCGACGTTACTGCGCGTTGCTTCAGCGGAGGCCCATGGACGTTGCTCATAGCTGCTGCCGATCACCCACCCGTCTGCCTTGCTGCCGGTGGGAATCACGTAACCGTTGCCAACAATGGGAACGGGCACCGTGGCTGAGGTAGGTTCAATCCAGTCCAGTTGACCCCAAACGTCGCCAATCTCTAGGGGTATGCCCATGCCGTAATGCCGACTTGCGCTCGCGCAGGCGATGATCCACGGCTGGTCTGGACCTGGCTCAGCGGCAGTGTGATGCAGCGAAATAGCCGAGTGATCGAACAGGTCCTTGGACATTTGCGGCAGGTCTACAACCCCCGCATCGGTAAAAAATAGACCGCCCAGGGCCTTGGTGGCGAAGACGGCATCGAGGGCATCAGGAGCGCAGTAAGCCAGCCACTGTGAACGCTCCAGGGTTTCGGCGCTGTCGTCTGAATCATCGTAGCCGCAGGCACGATAGACCTGGCGGATGCGCTGCAGTTTGGCGAGTTCTTTTTCCGTAAGCGCAAGCTGCAGGGCGCCAGTTGGCCGAAAGGCAGACTGCTGGCGATACAGCGACACGGCATGATGATAGGCCCTGGCACGAAACTCGGCGCCTGCCGTTTCATCGCCCAGCAACCGCCCATGTAGGGCACTCACATTCATTTTTGATCCGCCGCTAGCAACGCCTGCTGGGTCATAAACATTGACCGTCAGCCCAAGGTCTGCCAGCTGTCGCGCCGCCCAGGCACCGGCGATTCCTGCGCCAAGAACATTGATGGTACGAGGTACCGTATTCGGTTCACGGACGGGCTTGCCGGTAAATCTACCCAGGAGACTGCTGCGTTTAAACGGCCGCTGATCGACTTTCTCCATGGTGAAGCCCAGATCCTGAAGGTCGCGCCTTACCTGACCGCTCGCGGTAAATGTCGCCACGGTGGTGTGAGCGGCGGATAAATGTGCGACACCGCTCAACACATCACGCTGCCACATCTGTGGATTTTTGGCGGGCGTGAATCCGTCCAGGAACCATGCATCCACACTTTGGCGCTGTTGTCGTTCGAGGTCGGCCAGCGCGTCGCGCACGTCGCCGTGAAAGACGCTGAGATGCACTCTTCCTCGATGCAAGATACGACGATGCCAGCCGCTCAGCAGGGGTAGCGGCGACTGTGCAAGGGCCTGGGCGGTGGGGGAGTTCGGGTGCAGGCTCGCAACCCGCTGCCAACTGGCTTCGCTGAGAGGGTGGGCTTCTAAACTAATAAAATGCAGGATCTTGTCGGTCTCGCGCAGCAGCGTATCGGCACAGACGCAAAAGTTGAGTCCGCTGCCGAAGCCAAGTTCGGCGACGGTAAACCAGGCGGTTGCAGCCTCCCGGGCTCTGGCGACGAGATTCGACGGCTGCATAAACACCCGCTGCACTTCTGCGGGACCATCGTCACTGCAATAGATGTCGTCGAATTGTGCCGAGAAGGGCTGGCTACCCTGCCAGCGGATGCTTGCTGGCGCGATGTACTCGTTATGTTCGCTCACTCTAAACGTTGCGCCGGATCAATGATCGGTTTGGGCGATGGGCCGGCTGCTATCGGTAATCCATCCGCTCCAGGAGTCGGCGTACAGCACAGGCTCTGCCAGTCCGGCATGACGCATGGCCAGAATATTGTGAGTCGCGGTAACACCAGACCCGCAGTAGCAGACGGTATTTGTGCTCGAAACATCCGCAAAGCGCTCGCGTAGATCCTCGGCAGACCTGAACAGTCCTGAGGGCGCGAGATTGCCCGTCGACGGCAGACAAAGTGCCTTAGGAATGTGTCCTGCTACCGGATCAATCGGTTCCTGTTCACCGCGCCAGCGCTCTACGCTGCGGGCATCTACCAGTTGATGAGTCGACTCGCTGAGGTTTTGCTCGACATCCCCCACCTGCCACAGACGCGTGAGGGTTTGCTTGGGTTGAAAGTCACTGGGACTCGGTGTCTTCGCAACGCCGGATTCCAGTGGTCGCTGCCAACGCGGTAGGCCGCCGTCTAGAACGGCGGTTGCTTCGTGGCCCAACCAGCGGAACATCCACCAGCCTCGTGCGGCCATCTGCCCGCCCATATCGTCGTAGAGAACGACCTGCTCTTGATCCTGCAGGCCCCACTGTTGAACCTGGGTCAGCCAGGCATCGAAGTTTGGTAGCGGATGACGCCCTTGGTCGCCAGGCGGCCCTGCGAGGTCTGTATCGAGATCCGCATGTATGGCGCCCTGAATATGCCCTTCGGCAAACAGCACCCTGCCTTGATCGGGATCACCCAGACGCGCCCGACAATCGAAAATGCGCAGTGGCGTACTAGCGTCAAGCATGGTCTCTAACGCTTCGGCGCTGATAACTGTGGTATGCGTTTCGGTCATAGTGACTCAGCCCGTGTTTGCTCAAAGACCGTTTTCTTAACCCCGGCTCCGGCTCAGCCTACATGCGTTCGGCAACGCGAATGCCCAGCAGCGTCAGTCCGTTGGCGAGTACATCGCCAGTCTGCTTGGTCAGGGTGAGGCGTCGAGTTTTCGTCGCGTAATTGCTGGTAAGAATCGGACATTGCTCGTAAAACTGGGTGAAGCGTCCCGCCAGTTCGTAAAGGTAGGCGCATAGCTGATGGGGGTAGCCCTCCTGGGCAACTTGTTCCAAGAGATCCTGATAACCGGCAATGGCGACAGCTAAACGGCGTTCGGCCTCATTTTCGGTGACCACGCGCTCTGGCAGCGCACTCAGGTCGACTTCCCCACGGGTGAAAATACTTCTGGTGCGCGAGTAGGCGTACAGCAGGTAGGGGGCAGTATTGCCGTCAAAGCTCAGCATCTGGTCCCAGTCAAAGACGTAGTCGCTGGTACGATTCTTCGACAAATCCGCATACTTGACCGCGCCAATACCGATGATCTCGGCGAGATCTGCCAGTTCAGCGTCATCGATGTCGGGGTTTTTGCTTTGAACCTCCCGATCCTGCAGCAGCTTCGTTGCCCGTGCGATGGCTTCGTCCAACAGTTCTGATAGTTTGACCAGTGCGCCTTCGCGGGTTTTGAACGGCTTATTGTCCTTGCCCAACATGGTGCCAAAGGGCATATGCGCCAGTTCGACGCTGGGGTTGCTGATGCCTGCGGCCTCCGCAACGGCGAAGACCTGTTTGAAATGCAGGGCCTGTCGGGCATCCACAAAGTAAAGCACGCGATCTGCTTTGAAGTCGCCAATGCGTCGGCGCAGGCACGCCAGGTCAGATGTCGAGTACAGATAGCCGCCGTCGGATTTTTGCACGATGACCGGCTGTACTTCGCCCTCCTTATTCTTGAACTCGTCCAAAAATATGCACTGGGCACCGTCAGACTCCGTGAGCAGACCTTGCCCATTGATGTGATCGACCGTGGCTTTCAGGTCATCGTTGTAGGAACTTTCGCCGTCCATATCTGCATTGGTGAGATCGATACCCAATCGATCATAAAGCGCCTGACAGTGAGACATGGAAATCTCAATGAACCTTTGCCACTGCACCAGCATGGCCGCGTCGCCCGACTGAAGCTGCACGACGGCTTGTCGACTGCGCCCTTGAAAGTCCTCATCGGTATCAAAGCGCTGCTTTGCCTGACGATAGAAATTTTCCAGATCCGCCAGCGAATCCGATGTTGCGCCCTGTTCCACCATGAAAGTCAGCAGCATGCCGAACTGTGTGCCCCAGTCGCCGACATGGTTTTGTCGAATGACCGTATGGCCCAAACTTTCCAGCACCCGGGCGATGCAGTCACCGATTATTGTGCTGCGCAGATGCCCAACATGCATCTCCTTGGCCAGATTCGGGCCAGAGTAGTCGACGACTACGCGTTGCGGGTTGGGGCTTGGCTGGGGGGCGGTTGCTGCGTTGGCGATGAACTGAGGTGCAAGGGTAACGTTGATAAAGCCGGGGCCTGCCACAGCCAGGTTGCTCGCGATGCCGTCAAGATCGGTGACGTCGATGACCGCCTGCGCAACCTCACGCGGGTTCTTGCCTGCGCGTTTGGCAGCGGCCATAACGCCGTTGGCCTGGTAATCGCCGAATTCAGGGCGACTGGCGGTTTGCAGTAATGCTTGACCGGATAAACCCAGGTTAGTGAAGGCCGCCTCGATGCGCTGTGATAGCAGCGAGCGAATATGCATGCCTAGGCTTCCACTACGGTCACTCGGTCTGCCTGCACACCCTTATCATGTTCAACGACGACAAAGGCGACGGCCTGACCATCTCGCAACGCGCCGCGCTGGCCCTCCGTTTGAGGTACAACGCTGCGCTGGTGGACAAAGATTTCTTCGCCTGATTCCCGAACAATGAAGCCGTAGCCCTTGGTTCGGTTGAACCATTTGACGTTGCCGCGCTCCGCATCTGCGGGTGCCGCCTGGGGAACAGGGTCAGCCCTGCGGTCTTGGCCATCGCTGGCCTTTTCGGCATTAGGCTTGGGCTGATTTTTTTCTGAATCTGCACCGTCTGCGACCTTGGGGCCACGTCGCTCTCCTCGGGGCTCCCCGCGAGGGTTCTTGTCCCGCTGCCTGTCACCGTTGCGGGAGTTCTTTTCCTTTGCGGTGCGATCGCTGTCCTTGTGATCTCTGTCTTTACGATCCCTGTCTTTGGGATCCCTGTCTTTGCGATCCCTGTCTTTGCGATCAATGTCGCTGCGAGGTGCATCCCCGTCCCGATCATTTCGCCGCTTGGTGTTGCGGCGATCCTGATTGCGATCTCGTCCTCGCCCCTTCTTGGGTGCGTCGCGCAGTGCAAGACGGGCATTGAACAAGCCATTGATAAACAGCGCGGCAGCGGTCAACACGAGTAAGGACAGATGATGTTGAACGGTCAACTGATCGTCAGCGAAAAATAGAACGTTGAGTTGGATGACGATAAAGGCCAGCAAAAGAGCGCTGGCAAGGGCGATAAGAGGGGTTCGCATGGATAAAGGGCTGCCTTAAAAAGGCGGCAGTTTACATGAATTCGCTCCAAGGTTGCTTCGCTTGAATCAGGCAGGCGACGGGTGGTCGGTGACGCAGCATGCCGCCGCCCAACCAGCCGCCCTTTTCGAAGGTTGGGGTTAAGTTAGGTACAGCTTGGCCCTACTGGGGGTTCAACCACTCTACCGCGGAGATCACGATGGGTTGTTCCGGCACACCGGCCATACCCATACGCAGATGCGTATCCGTAAGTTCTATGCGTTCCACTGCGTCGAAGCCGTCGATAACGCGTCCGAAGACGGTGTAGCCGGGCTTGTTAGGCTGGGCGTCGAGGAAGGGGTTGTCGACGACGTTGATGTAGAACTGGGTGTCTGCGGAGTCTGGATCATCCGTGCGTGCAGCGGCAACGCTGAAGCGTTTGTTTTTTAGGCCGTTATAGGATTCGTTGGGCACCATGTTGTCGTCGTGTGTTCGGTATTTCACGCCGACCTCGTAGCCGCCGGCCTGAATCATAAAATTCGGAATGACCCGGTGAAAAATGAGACCGCTATAAAAGTCCTTCTCCACCAAATCGAGAAAGTTATTTACGTGTTTGGGCGCAAATTTGGGTAGTAGCTCGATCTCGATATTGCCCTCGGTGGTTTCGATCACGACCCTAGGGTTCTCACTAAAAGCCCGCTCGGATGCTTGGCCCCGACTGTCCGCCGCTGATGCCACGGCAGCACTGAGTGCAAGCGCCGCGTAGCAGACGCAAACCACGAGTATCCGCAGCATTTTTGTGATCAATGTTCTGTAAACAAACGATGCATTCATCGGTGCAAGATCTCCACGTAGCGTTGGATAGTTGGCCCATAACCGGCCTGCAGGGCCTCGCACATGATGGCGTGGCCAATGGATACTTCTTGCAGACCAGGCAATGAGGCGAATAGCGGTAAGTTCTCTTGATCGAGGTCGTGACCTGCATTGATACCCAGCCCAACGGCCAGGGCACTCTCAGCAGCCTGACAAAACTGCGCGAAACAGTCTCGCGTGCGATCGTCGTTGGGGCCATGGGTCCAGTAAGTCTCGGCGTAGGGGCCCGTATAAAACTCGATGCGGTCTGCGCCAATGGCCTTTGCCGTCGCCATTTGCTCCATCACCGGATCCATGAACAGGCTTACCCGACAGCCCATCGCTCGGTAGGCAGCAATTTCAGCCTCGAGTGCAGGCGCAGGGGTGGCCAGGTCCCAGCCATGGTCAGAGGTTAACTGATCGTCGCTATCAGGAACCAAGGTAACTTGATGGGGCTTGGCTGCCTCGACCAGGTGCCGAAAACCCGGATAGCCCGCCTGGGTTGGGCCAGCAAATGGGTTGCCTTCAATGTTGAACTCAACGCTTGGATAGTCGTCTGCTAGCAGCTGTGCAAGCGCGTAGACATCTTCCGGGCGAATATGACGCTGATCTGGACGAGGATGCACGGTGATCCCCCCCGCACCCCGGGCGATGGCCTCACGAGCGGCGTCGGTCACGCTGGGTTTGCCGCCGTCTCGAGAGTTTCGCAGCAGGGCGATCTTATTCAGATTGACGCTTAGGGTAATCATGCCTGGGTTTCGGAGCTTTTTTCGGCGCTGCCCTTAGGGTCAGCGGGCGCTGGGCCGTCTTCCTTGATGGCACCGATACGCACGAGGTAGATCATCATGATCACCACATAAAGCAACTGCAGGCCAAGCAGGCCCACAAATTTGAAGGTGACCCAAGTCTCCATGGAAAAGTTATAAACCACCCACAGGTTTATGAGACCATTGGCGGTCAGGCCCACAGTCCAGCCGTAGGTTAGCTTGCGCCAGACATTGTCCTCGGTGGTGATGGCAGCGCCGAGCATTTTTTTCAGAACCAGCATCTTGGCAAACCACATGGCCCCAACCAAACCCAGGGCCATCGCCCAGGAAACGATACTTGGCTTCCACTGAATAAATGTTTCGTCTCGCAATATGAGGGTCAGGCCACCAAGAATCAGTGACAGCCAGAAGGTAATCTTCAGCTCGTTGCTCAGCGGCCGCTTTGTGAGTTTGTAGAAAGCGACCTGGGCACTGACGGCGACGAGCAGCACGGCGGTTGCCAGAAAAATATCCCGGGTCCAGAAGAAAACGATGACGAAGGCAATAACCGCAATGTATTCAAGAAATTGATGCATGAACAAACCGTTGTGTAAGGTCGTTAAAGTGTCTAAGGGGTCGCAAACCTCAACCATCCATTGTCCGCGAGGGTATGGAGGTCCGCGCACCGAAGCGCGACGATACGCTACAGACCCTGGCATGCAAAGTCTCGCCAGGGCTGAGGGTCCTATGTCTGGTCAACGCACATTTGTAACAGGGAAACTCCTATGACGCAGTTGCTCGAACTCCATCCAACACACCCACAAAAGCGTTTATTCGAAATGGCTGCTCAAGCACTGCACCGCGGCGAGCTTGTGGTGTATCCAAACGAGACGGGCTATGCCGTTGCCTGTCATCTGGGAGACAAGGGCGCCCTGGATCGCCTCGTGGCACTGCGGCGCTTGCCGAAGGACCATCAATTTACTCTTATCTGTCGGGACCTTAGTGAATTAGGCAGCTATGCCCGGGTAGAGAATTCCGCCTACCGTATTTTGAAGCGCAACACGCCGGGGCCGTTTACCTTCGTTCTACCAGCGACAAAGGAGGTGCCACGCAGGCTCGTGCACCCCAAGAAAAAAACCATAGGCCTGCGCGTGCCAGAGCATGCTGCCGCCATGGGATTGCTGGAGGCGATGGGTGAGCCGCTACTGTCGACCACCTTGAAGCTGCCGGATTTTCCCGATGACGACGCCATGCTGCGTGACCCCGAAGATATCGCTGCAGCCGTCGATAAGCGCGTGGCCGTGGTTCTGGGCTGTGGTGTGGGTAGCGATGATGTTTCTACCATCGTCGATTTCACCGCAGACGAACCCCAGATCACCCGCCAGGGCGCAGGGGAGCTGCGCTGATGAAGGCGCTCAAAGCGCGCTAGGCCGACGCCATGCTGCACGGGTTTGATGGTTGTAAGGCTTCTTGAACCCCGCAAAGACAGGCGAAATGCCTGCCATCACCGAAGCTGACGCTTTATACTTCGCGGCCCGAGGCTGAAAGGATCCCTGGTTGAGTAGCAACGATTCGAATCAACGCATAGTGTCAGGAATGCGGCCAACAGGTCGTTTGCATCTAGGCCACCTGCACGGCGTCCTGAACAACTGGGTACAGCTGCAGCATGAATACGAGTGCTTCTTTTTCGTTGCGGACTATCACGCGCTTACGACCAACTACGAAGAATCCGAGACCATTGACCAGTATTCCTACGACACTGTCGTCGATTGGCTCGCGGCTGGGGTGAATCCCGGCGCATCGACGGTGTTTGTGCAGAGTAAGGTGCCCGAGCACGCCGAACTGCATTTGATGCTCTCTATGATAACGCCCCTGGCCTGGCTCGAGCGCGTGCCGTCGTACAAAGACCAGCAGCAAAAACTTCACGACCGTGACCTGGCTACCTACGGCTTTTTGGGATATCCGCTGCTACAGGCCGCGGACATTTTGATTTACCGCGCGGGTCGCGTGCCCGTCGGTGCTGATCAGGTCGCACATGTCGAGCTGACCCGCGAGATCGCGCGACGCTTCAACCATGTTTATGGCCGTGAGCCTGGCTTTGAAGAGCAGGCAGAGGCCGCGGTGAAAAAAATGGGGAAGAAGGCCGCACGCCTATATTCCGATTTGCGGCGTGAGTATCAGGAGCGCGGTGATGCCGAGGCGTTAGAGCGGGCCAGAGCATTGCTGGCGGAACAGCAGAATCTATCAATAGGAGACACCGAGCGCCTGTTCGGCTATCTCGAAGGCAGCGGCCGAATCATATTGCCGGAACCGCAGTCTATGCTGACCGCCCAATCAAAGATGCCAGGACTTGACGGAGAAAAAATGTCGAAGTCCTACAACAACACCATTGGGCTGCGTGAAGAGCCATCAGTAGTTGAAG
>CACMHG010000030.1 GCA_902613475.1 K189A clade bacterium | reverse complement strand
GACACAAAGGCAGCAGTCGCTCACGCACCAGGTGAGCATCTGAGTATCGAAACGGTCAGGTTAGAAGGTCCGCGACCGGGTGAGGTGCTTGTCGAAGTCATGGCCACGGGTATTTGCCATACCGACGCCTTTACGCTTTCGGGTGGCGATCCTGAAGGCATCTTCCCCTCAATCCTCGGTCACGAAGGCGCAGGTGTGGTCCGAGAGGTGGGCGCGGGTGTGATGTCACTGTCGGTGGGCGACCATGTGATCCCGCTGTACACACCGGAGTGCCGGGCCTGCAAATTTTGTTTATCTGGCAAAACCAATCTTTGTGGCGCTATTCGTGATACCCAGGGCAAGGGTTTGATGCCCGACGGCAGTTCGCGTTTCTCGATCGCTGGGGAACCTATCTATCACTATATGGGCACATCGACTTTCGCAAACTTCACGGTCGTGCCAGAAATCGCGTTGGCAAAAATTCGCTCCGACGCACCCTTCGACAAGGTCTGCTATATCGGCTGTGGTGTGACCACTGGGCTTGGTGCGGTGATGAATACTGCCAAGGTAGAGGCCGGGGCGAGCGTAGCGGTATTTGGTCTTGGCGGTATCGGACTCAACGTCATTCAAGGTGCTTGCTTGGCCGGGGCTGAACGCATTATTGGAATTGACCTAAATAATGATCGAAAACCCCTGGCTGAACGCTTCGGCATGACGGACTTCATTAACCCAAGTGATGTGCACGACACGGTGCAGGCGGTTGTTGATATGACCGATGGTGGCGTGGACTACTCCTTCGAGTGCATTGGTAATGTCGATGTGATGCGCCAGGCGCTGGAGTGCTGTCACAAAGGTTGGGGCGAGAGCATCATTATTGGCGTCGCCGGCGCGGGCCAAGAAATAGCCACCCGTCCCTTTCAGCTGGTTACCGGGAGGGTGTGGAAGGGCACCGCCTTTGGAGGAGCCAAGGGTCGAACCGATGTGCCGCAAATTGTCGATTGGTATATGGATGGCAAAATCAACATCGATGACCTCATAACCCATGAATTGTCACTGGAGGAAATCAATCGAGGTTTCGATCTGATGCACGCCGGCGAAAGTATTCGATCCGTCGTGGTTTATTAGTGACCGATAAGCGCCTGCAAGATACCTGGCTCGCGCAGTTACGTGAGCCCATCATTGATGCAGATCGACCCATCTGCGATCCGCATCACCACTTATGGGATCATGAACGGAACCCTTATTTGCTGCCTGAGCTACTGGCAGATATGGGCGAGGGCCATAACATCGTCAGCACGGTTTTTATGGAATGCGGTGCCATGTATCGCGCCGACGGCCCGACCGCAGAAGCACCGCTGGGAGAAACAGAATTTGTCAACTCAGTCGCCGCCATGTCGGCCTCCGGGCAATATGGGCCTGCCCGAGTCTGTGTGGGTATTGTCGGGTTTGCTGACCTGTCCTTGGGCGCCGACGTCGGTGCCATACTAGATGCGCATATGACGCTGTCGCCAAGATTCCGCGGCATTCGTCATGCTTCTGGATGGGATGCCAGCGAAGCCGTACGCAACTCTCATACGAATCCGTCGAGGCATCTGCTGCGTGACGACAACTTTCGTCAAGGCATTGCAGAGCTGGAGAAACGCAGCCTGAGCTTCGACGCATGGCTCTACCACCCACAAATCCCAGAGTTAATCGAGCTCGCCCAAGACTTCCCATCGCTTACGATTATTGCAGACCATTTCTGCGGTCCCCTGGGCATAGGTCCCTATGCCGGGCAGCAGCAGGCAATTTATGCTGACTGGCAAGCAGACTTTAAGGCATTAGGCGCATGCCAAAACGTGTACGCAAAGCTGGGGGGCATCGCGATGCCCGTCAATGGATTTGGCTGGCACCATCGCAATATGCCAGCCAGTTCTGACGAGTTGGTTGAAGCGACCGGTCGGTACCATTTGTGGGCGATTGAACACTTTGGTGCCGAGCGCTGTATGTTTGAGAGCAACTTTCCTGTTGATCGGCAGAGTTGCTCATATCATGTGTTGTGGAATGCTTTTAAGAAGCTGGCGTCGGTTTTTACCGCTGATGAGCAAAATGCGCTCTTTCACGACACCGCCGTGAAGGTTTATGGAATCTAGGAAGACGATATGACCATTGAAGTCATTGGTGCCGGTTTTGGGCGTACCGGGACCTTATCGCTAAAATTTGCGCTTGAGACGTTAGGTTTCGACAAGTGCTACCACATGATGGAGGTCATGTTGAACGAAGGTCATGTTGCTCAGTGGCGACAAGCGGCCCAGGGTGAAAAGGTAGAATGGCATGATCTCTACCAGGGTTACCGCGCCACCGTGGATTGGCCCAGTGCAAGTTTCTGGCGGGAACTTAGATTTGTTTATCCCGACGCCAAAGTAATTCTTACCCTACGCGATTCCGAGCATTGGTATACCAGTGTCATGAACACCATTTGGAAGCTGTCATCTACCGCACTGGAGCAGGGCGAGAGTCGCGGCGATCAAGAGATGGTCGAGCGTGCCTTAATGGGCCGCGAGGTCATTTGGGACGGCGTTTTCGGCGGTCGTATGGAGGACAAAAACCATGTCATCGAGTGCTTTGAACGACATAACCAGGAAGTGATCGACTCCGTTCCCCAGGAGCAGCTCTTGGTTTATCGCCCTGGCGATGGCTGGGAGTCCCTATGCGAATTTCTGCAAAAGCCCGTACCTGACACAGACTATCCGCGAGTGAACTCGACGGAAGAATTTTTGGGCATTTGGAAGAAACGCAGCTGATTGTGAGTCAGCGCCTCAGGGAGTTTCTTAAGCCGAGGAACCATTGGGTGTGCCCATTGGCATAAGGCCCAGCACGCTCAAAATGAGCATGCAAATGCTCGCGAGCACGATATAGGCGACAAAGCCTGTCAAGATGCTTCGTGTCACCGAGTGATAGTTGCCCCTTAGCTCCTGTTTAAACGTCGATAACATGCTGCCCTGAAAAAAATGCGTGATCAGCAGCAAAAAAAGCACTTGGCCAATATTCGAAAGAATAGCCTGGGTCATATTAATTTGAACAACATCGGTCTGGCTCACAGCCGGATTCAGGCTCGCTGGCCCTAACCACGCCATTACGGCTAAAAAGTACACACAAAAGGCAATTAAACCTGCGGCGATCGCCCACGCAGCAGGCTTCTTCATCCCCAGCGCGTGATAGTTCGCTGCCAGCAGAAAGAAGCCCGCCAGCATCGACCCGAAAAAAGTTGAAAAGCCAATACTGTTCAGCGAGTAAAGGCGCGGCAGCTGTTTCTCCGGGGGGTCAGATGGCGCCGGATTGTCGTGTTCGTTCATATGCTTACTCTGGGCGTAGGGTCGGAATTTTCAGGGTCCCGGCGATGATTCGCAAGGACCGAGCCCCTAGGAGCTTGGCAAAAAAGGATGTCGACTCGCATCAAACGGCCCACCGTAGTCAGACACCTCGAAAGCCTCGGCAAATCTAAGATCGACGCGGGCGGTGTTCAAAGCCCGTGCTTTCTTGGCGATGGCTGCAGGTTTGCGCTGATAAAAGCCGGTCAGCCAAGCCGTATCGTATGGCCCATCCTGGCCGGATATTAGAGATGGCAACCACTCAAAAACCTGGGTGGCATGGCATGCCAGCAGATCGATAATCTGCGGTTGCACCGCCTCGGTATCGATAACCCAGTCCAAACGAAAAGGACGGGGCTCTTCGAAGCGATCATAGGTAAGCAAAATGCTCGGCATACCCGTGAGCGGCGGTTGCTGCGGTGCAATGGCAGGAACCTGCAGTAAGTACGCACTATCCTTTACCAGCTGTGCGGTGGCTCGGTGATCTGGGTGATAGTCCGCGGTGCGGTGGGTAACAATGATCGTCGGTGCAAAGGCTCGTATGGCGGCGATCAGCTGCTCTCGAAGCTCAACAGAGGGGCTCAAGCGGCCATCATCCTGGGGCCAAATCTCCAGTTCGGCCCCGACTTGTGCAGCAGCTTGGCTTGCCTCGCTAAATCGACGGGCCGCAAGATCACTTCGATTGAGCTGGTGGTGCCCCGCGTTGCCGTTGGTTAGACAGAGAATCTTGATGGGGTGGCCTGCCCGATGCCAGTAAGTCATTAGACCACCGGCGCCGAATTCCGCGTCGTCGGGATGTGCCATGATCAGCATCAGCCGATGCTCAGCCACGACGGTTGCCTAGGATAGGATTCAGGTTTGGCTGGCGCTCGCCATGGGCTGTCGCCGATTCAAATGCTGCGGCGATGCGCAGCAGGGCCAGGTCGCCTCTGGGCTTGCCGACAAGCTGCACCCCAACGGGCAAGCCTTGGCGCGTAAAGCCTCCGGGCACAGAAATACTTGGAAGCCCTGTCGCTGAGATCATGCAGCAGACTGCCATCCAGTCAATGTAGGTTGGCATCGCAAAGCCGTTAATTTCGCTAACCCAATCCAAGTTAGCATCAAATGGGGGAACCTGGGCTGCCGGAATAATCAGCGCGTCGTAGTGTTCAAAGTACTGGGCAACACGGCTATAGAGTGCGCTGCGTTTCAGCTCAGCATTCATCAGCTCGTCCGCAGTCAGCGCCAGTCCTTTTTCGATATTCCACCGAGCAGTTTCCTTGATGGTATCCCGCCAATTTGGGTCGATGTTTTCCAGTCTTTTGGCCAACAGGCGTAGGCCCGCGGCCCGCTGAACTTGAAAGACCTCCATCGCGTCTTTGAGGTCCGGTGCACTTTCGACCACCGTCGCGCCCATACGCTCCATCGTCGCCGCAGCGGTAGCGGTAATTTCAGTCACCTCCGGGTCAATGGGTAGGCCGCCAAGATCCTTGCTGAACCCAATGCGTAGACGACCCAAGTCTGAGCTTTCTAGGGGCTCTAGGGCATCGAGAAACGTCGTCCCGGGGTCGGCAAGGGTCAAAGGGTCACTGCCATGGGGGCCAGCCATGACTGAGAACAGTAAAATGGTGTCTCGAATATTCTTTGCCATGGGGCCTGTAGTCACCATGCGTCCGTACCAGCCGAAGCCTCGGCTGAATGGCATGCGGCCGATAGAAGGTCGAAAACCCACCACGTTGCAAAAGCTTGCTGGGTTACGTAGGGATCCGCCAAGGTCGCTACCGTCCGCTAAGGGCAACATGTCTGCTGCTAACGCAACAGCAGCGCCGCCGCTGCTGCCTCCGGGCGTTTTACTCAGATCCCATGGATTGTAGGTATGACCATAGAGCTGGTTGAAGGTATGGGAGCCCAGGCCGAACTCCGGCATATTGGAGTGTCCAATAAAGATGGCCCCGGCCTCGCGAAGACGCCGAGCGAGTTCATCATCCTGTGCTTCGACATTCTCTGAAAATCCTCGATAACCCCAGCTGGTGCTAAAACCTTTGACCGCGACGGCATCCTTGGGTGCCATGGGCAGTCCGTGTAGCGGCCCGCGCTCGGCAATGGGTACCGCATCTGCGATTGCAGCCAAGGCCATGGCTTGCTCTTGCGGCATCAGATCTACCAGTGCGTTCAACCTTGGATTCAAGGCCGCGATACGCGCGTAGACATTCTCCATAAGGGTTGTCGCTGCGATCGTGCCTCTTTGTAAATCACAGCAGAGGTCTGTTGCATTGCGCCACAGCGGATCAGCCAAAGGCTCAGTCATGGGTCACCTCGATCAGCCAGTGCTGCAGATCGTCTATCACCTCGGCACGGTTGAGTTCGTTAAGCATCTCATGTCGACCCTCGGGATATAGCTTGAGGTCAGCCCTTAATCCCGCGGCCTGATAGCGTTTTTGCAGAGCCAGTAGTCTTTTACCCTGATTGTTCAGTGGATCCTCGTGACCGGCGAACAAGTAGATGGGGACATGTTTGCCGATGCGCTGAATATTGCTGGCCTGTGTCGATTGGGCTTGGGAGGCAAACATCTCCGCCAGCCCGCCAGCGCTGAGTCCGGCTCCGCATAGAGGGTCAGCGCGATAGGCAGCGACGCGTTCTTTGTCTCGACTGAGCCAGGCCAAGCCTTCGTCACCGTCTTCCTGACGTTCGAAGTTTCGATTGTTCATGCTCAACACCCTTCGGCTGAGCAGTGGACTTGGAGTGGCCGGAGACAGTCGCCAGCTATCGAAGCGGGCCAAACTTGAGAGCAACAGTGCAGGTAACCGAGGGAAGACGCCTGTTGATCCACTCAGCACCAAGGCGTGCAGACGCTGACCTCGGGTATATATGTACTCCTGAGCCAGCATGGCACCCATGCTGTGACCGCAAAGTATTGCAGGTCGGTCATACTGCTCAGTCATCCAGTGCTCTAAAAACGCGAGGTCCTCCAAGGTCTCTTGCCAACCGTTGTGCCCCATGTCACCTGGTTCTATGAGCGATGGCAGACTTTTCCCATGGCCGCGTAAATCCGGGGAGTAAACATTGAACTGGGCCTCTGTCAGTGCATGGGCGAGCTCGCCATAGCGTTCACTGTGTTCCCCCATGCCATGCGCAATCAGTAGGTTGGCTCTGGCGCCAGCAGGTTCCCGGCATAGCCACCGCCGACAAAAAATTCGGTGACCGGCCCGGGTCAAAGTCAATTCTTCGCCTGAAAGATTCAAGATGGCGGCTCGCGCAGTCAGTGGGGACGAAAATATAGCCTACCTGTCGGCAAAATGACTAACGCGTCGGCATCGGTTCGCAAGTTTAGACACAAATCCGCGGGTCGGGCGTCTACCTTGCATTTGATTCGTGGTCCTCTAGGGTAGTACCCGAGGGAGTTAACAACGGAGCTATATGCAGTCTTCCAACAAGAGTTTTGCTGGGGATTTGGATCGTTTGATTTTTTTTGGCAGTGTGGCGGGCATCATTTCGCTATGTGTGCCATTGGCGCTGTTCCCGGAACAGGGTGGCATCATACTTGGCAAGGCCTTTGATTTTTTGACTCAACAATTCGGCGTGTTCTATGTCGCCGGCGCGTCACTCACCTTTGCCTTTCTACTGTATTTGGCTTTCAGCCGACACGGCAACATCCGGCTTGGCAACAGTGCTCCCGAGTTCTCAACCCCAAGCTGGGCTGCCATGCTTTTTTGCGGCGGCATAGGCACCAGTGTCCTTTACTGGGGCGTCGTGGAGTGGGCCTACTATTTTCAGGCACCCCCCTACGGTGTTACGCCGCAAACCCCGGAAGCCATGCTTTGGTCTGTGAGCTATCCCATTTTTCACTGGGGTTTAATGGGCTGGTCCCTCTACGTGCTTCCCGGTGTAGCCATCGCTTACAGCTATTACGTGAGGGGTGCGAAGTCACTGCGCCTCAGCGATGCCTGTGAACCCGTGATTGGTCGTCAGGCCCAGGGAGCCCTCGGGCGTGCTATCGACTTACTCTTTGTGGTGGGTCTTGTTGGTGCCTGCAGCATCGGCATTGGCTTAGCCGTGCCGCTGATCGGTGCCTGCGTCGCGCATTTGCTGGGCGTCGATCGAGCTGCTCTTGGGTTTACCCTGGATATTGTTGTTATTTTGGTTGTGACCTGCATTTTTGCGGGCAGCGTTTGGATGGGTCTAGAGAAGGGTATTAAGCGTTTGAGTGACCTTAACGTGTTACTCGCCATGCTGCTGCTGGTGCTCATTTTAGTCACAGGCCCAACACTCTTTATCGTAGAGCTCGGCTTCGAAAGCGTTGGTCACATGCTGCAAAACTTCATACGAATGAGCACCTATACCGATGCCGCAGGCACCACAACCTTTGTCGAAGCATGGACAGTTTTTTACTGGGCGTGGTGGTTAGCGCTGGGACCCTACATGGGGGTTTTTATTACCAAAATTTCGAGAGGCCGCACGCTGCGCGAATTGATTCTGGGTGGCATTGGTTACGGCACGCTGGGCTGTACGGTTTTCTTCGCCATCTTGGGCAACTATGCGCTCTATCTTGAGCTGAATCAGCTTTACCCAGTCATAGAGACCCTGAATACAGTTGGAGCACCCGCAGCCATTGTTGGTGTGTTAGGTACACTGCCGATGGCGAGTGCAGCGATTCTCATTTTTACCCTCGTGTGCATAATTTTTGCGGCCACAAGCTACGATTCGGCTTCCTATACCCTGGCGGCTTCTGCAACCCGCTCGTTGGCTCCCGAGGATCATCCTCATCGTGGGCATCGGGTGTTTTGGGCGTTTTTGCTGGGACTGCTGCCGATCACCTTGGTGTATATGGGTGGACTCAAACCCCTACAATCGGCAGTGACCTTGGCGTCGGTACCCCTTTTTATGGTGACGGTCGTGCTCACGATGTCTCTGTGGCGATCCATTCACGCCGCGGAATCAGCGCTTAGCGTAACCGGGGATCTCTCCAAAGCATCCTGATAAGTTGAGGAATAAGCATGGCGAAACTGAATTGGCAGTGGCTTAGCCTGTCACAGACCTGTCAGCATCTGAAGAGCGGCCAAGCCAGTGTCATGCAGCTAACACAACAGATGTTAGAGCGCGCACAGGCGCTGGAAAATCAAACCCACTGTTATGCAAGTCTTTTAGCAGACGAGGCACTAGCAGCAGCCCATGCCTTGGATCAAAAACAGGCCGCAGGCGAGCCCCTGGGCTTACTTCATGGTGTGCCCATTGGTATCAAGGACCTGCTTTATACCCAAGGGGTACCCACCGCGTCCGGAACTCTGGTGATGAAAGACTTTCGTCCACCCTACTCGGCGACGGTGGTGAATCGCCTGCGTGATGCCGGTGCAGTGCTGCTCGGTAAAACCCAGCTTACCGAGGGTGCCTTTGGTGCCCATCATCCCGATGTTGTTCCTCCTCTGAACCCGTGGGCTAGGCAAGCTTGGACAGGGGTTTCGTCTTCGGGGTCAGGTGTCGCTGTAGCCGCTGGTGTGGCCTTCGCGGCGATCGGATCAGATACGGGTGGCAGCATTCGTTTTCCCTCGGCGAGCTGCGCGCTGGTGGGCCTCAAGCCCACCTATGGTCGGGTGAGTCTGCACGGGGCCTTCCCCCTAGCCAACAGCCTAGATCATCTCGGACCGATGACACGCTGTGTTGAAGACGCGGCTCGACTGCTTTGCGTCATGGCGGGCTATGACCCCAAAGATCCGAACTCGATCGATACCCCGGTGCCCAACTATCTGCAGTCTCTTTGCAGCGCTGATGATGGCGACATGCCCCTAGCAGGCAAAAGTATTGGTGTGGATTGGTCTTATGTAAGCGACGGGGTTGAGCCAGCGGTTGTCAGCGTCACGCAACGGGCACTGCGGCAGCTGGCAGACCTGGGTGCCCAGGTGATCGAAGTCGAGATACCACATAGTGCAAAAGTGCTGGCGGAAGCATGGGGGATAACCTGCGGAGTGGAATGCGCTAGGGCCCATGCGGACTATTTTCCTGTCCAGCAAGACCAATATGGTCCAGTGCTCAGGGGCCTTATTGAACTCGGTCTGCGCACAGATCCGCAAGACTACGAGGCGCTGCAACAGCTGCGCGTCGGTTTTAGCGCTCAGCTGGATCAAGTGCTCAATGGTGTTGATGCCATCATTTCGCCCTGCATGCCGATGTCGACCCCGACAGCGGCGCTCATGGATAACGGTGCTCCTGCGGAAGAAGGTAAGGCGGACTTTTTGCTGTTCACCGCGCCCTTTGATTATTCAGGACACCCAACGCTGACCCTGCCCATGGCGCCCCAAGCCAACGAGTTACCGGGTTCGTTTCAGTTGATTGGCCGCAAGATGGATGAGGAGACCCTGATTTATTTGGGTTCCGCCTTCGAAGGAGGGACGATGCCGATTACTTATCCGGAGCTGCTGGTATGAGGGAGCTGAGAAGGCTGGGCCCTGGATTGCTGATGGTGTTATCGCTGGGTCTCTTGCCTGTACAGGTGCTGGCCAGCGATATCGAGGGCTGGTGGCAGTCTTGGGACTCATTACTGTTGGTCTCCGTCGAGCAAGGTCAGGCGAGAGTGTTCGCTGCAGGCATTTTGAATCCATCCTTAGTGAAGGGTGAACTGGTGAGCTGGAGTCTTGAGGAACCGTTGACCGATGCCGAAAACCCAGACGCCAACCTGCGCAGCCGCTCTCTGCTTGGGCTTGAAGTGGGTGATGGGCTGCGCGAGAAGGGGGAGTACTGGCAGGGCCGCATCTATGATCCCCGCAGTGGCACTTGGTACAAGTCACGGCTATCCATTGTGGACGGGCAGCTCAATATTCGGGGATATATTGGCATGCCCATGCTCGGTCAAACTCGGGTCTTTGATCCCTATGAACCTTGCAAGGTATACGAGGACAAGGTCATGGTGATTTGGCCCGAAGCGAAGCCACCACTCTGCGCCGCTAAGTGAATCCTGCTTAGACTGATCGGCGAAGGGTTTCATCGACCGCTACCCCTGCGCTCAGCAAGGGCGAACCAGCCCGATGGTTTGGGCTTAGCCGGCCTTAATCAGGTGAACATCCTGCTGCGGAAACGGGATGCTGATCCCTTTTTCGTCAAAGCGCTGCTTTATTTTCTCTTGGGTATCGAATCGCACATCCCAATAGTCTTCTTCCTTAACCCAGGGCCGCACGGCAAAATTGACGCTGCTATCCGCCAGTTCGAGCACAGCAATGGTGGGCGCTGGGTCTGTCAGAATCCGATCATCCTCCGCGAGTATTTGCTCCAAGGTTGCCTTGACCAGATCCAAACTGTCGCCATAGCTCACACCCGCAACGAGGTCGATGCGCCGAGTACCAAATGCGGAGTAATTGATTATGTTTGCTCCGGTCAGATTGGCGTTAGGCACATAAATTTTCTTGTTGTCTGGCGATGACAGGATGCTGGTGAAAATGCCAATTTCTCTCACGGTTCCTGTGGCACCGCCCGCCTCGACGAAGTCGCCGACCTTGAGTGGGCGAAAAATAATCAGCATAACGCCAGAGGCGAAATTGGCCAGAGAACCCTGCAGGGCAAGCCTGCCGCGGCCAAAATGGCAACGAGAGAAGCGGTTTCTGTGCCGAGCTGCCCCATGGCGGCGATGATAATAAATGCTATGAGGGCGACGTAGGTGAGGCTGGCAACAAACTTGCCGAGCGTAACGTCATCGTTAGATTTTTCTACGGCAGAGCCCACTCTGGCCGAGACATGTCTTGCGATAAATCGACCAATGATCAGGATGGCAAGAGCAAGGACTGTATTAAGAATAAAACCGATGACGGTATCGAGCATGAGAGTTTCCTCGTAGCAGGCGCGGGACGCAGTAAGCCGTCCAATGTAGCGCAGTTGCTGCGGGGCTCGATTAGTTGCCGGCGTCTAATCTTGCGATTTGTGATGCAATCGAGCTTGTGCCGAGTCCGGAGGCAGCGCTATGCATCTCATGGGAGCGCGATGAACGACAAATGAAAACGAGGCCCAAGTGTTCGGGCTGTGCGCTTTGCCGATAGCAGCGCATATTCAGACTGTCGCCAACGCGGTTTATGAGCAAAAGCCCTGCATCCTCGGTTGCAACCAAGCCTTTCACCCGGTCTACCGATTCATCCAATGTCGAGAGAACGTCGGTTAACAATGCCTGAGTAATATCCTGGGCTTGATGCCAGGTGTAGGTGCGAAAAGCAGGCTGAAGAGATGATGATGATGCAATTTCCGACGTTTCATCTATGTGGCGCCACTCGAGCAAGGTGTCGATTAAATCAGGGTCTTGGTTGCTCAGCTGGGGGGTTAAACGATTCAGCTCAAAGCCCGGGTTCAAGTCGGTTTTGCTCAATACAAGCAAGTGGG
Organism: K189A clade bacterium; assembly: GCA_902613475.1. Taxonomy (GTDB): domain Bacteria; phylum Pseudomonadota; class Gammaproteobacteria; order Pseudomonadales; family Azotimanducaceae; genus UBA4421. The sequence goes on along the minus strand of CACMHG010000030.1, from coordinate 9,028 downwards.
CCTGTTCGACTTGGGCGCAAACCAAGCTGCCAACGTATTTGTCTTGCGAGCGCTTCGCATGGTTTGAGGCATCTACGAGCACCACGGCAGCCTTCGGTATGAAGCCCGGGTAGTGACAGTGCCGCCATACTCGCAGCGGTTCCGCCACACCACTGGTTTCTAAAATGATGTGTTTAACTGGCATTTCGCGCAGTGCGTCCAGTGCCTTGCTGAGGTCGTCACTGATGCTGCAGCAGATGCAGCCGTTCGACAGGCCGATGACCGTCCCGTCATCGGATTCGCTGCGAATCAAAGATTCATCGATGTTGATGTCACCGAAGTCGTTGACCAGTACGGCGGTCCCCGGCGGCAGCCCAGGGTGAGACAGAAGTTTGTTGATGAGCGTGGTTTTACCTGCGCCCAGGTAACCGCCTATCAGGGTGATGGGAATGCTATCGCTGCTGACAGCGCTATTGCTCATGGAATGGGGAATACCCTGCCTTCGAACACGGTCGCGCAAATGCCAATATCGCGCAGCGCCATGGGGTCGCAATTCAGGGGGTCATCATCAAGAACAGTAAAGTCTGCCCGTTTGCCAGCGCGCAGGCTGCCGGTGATATCCGCCATGCCGATGGTCTGTGCCGCGTTAATGGTGATGGCCTCCAGGGCCTGCTGCTGAGTCAATTTCTCCGCAGCACCCATGACTTGATCCTCGTGGCTTATACGGTTCACCGCCACCCACATGCTGTTGAGTGGCTCTGCTGGAGCCATGGTGAAATCGGAATGCACGGTGGTGTTGATACCCGCGGCGAAGCAGCTACCAATGCGCGCCATTTGGCTAGCACGCTCATAGCCGATGCCCGATTTTGCGTAGCTGTCAGAAAGCTCATGCAGATAGTAGACGTTGGCAGACACCTGAGCCCCTAGGGCCTTGATTCGCGGAATCTGCTCCGGCGTGCTGAAGCCAAAGTGCTCGAAGGTAAAGCCGTGATTAAAGCGTGGTTTCTCGTCCTGCATTTTTTGCAGAATATCCAGCGTTAGCTCCAAACCAAGATCGCCGGTGACATGCACATGAATCTGATAGCCCGCATGCCAGTAAGCGCGAATATGCCTTTCCAATTCTTCCGGTGCCGCGAGCCATTCGCCATGGTGACCGTCGATGTAGCCTGGCTCCTGCATCTGGGCGAGCTGGCTGAAGAAAGCGCCGTCACTGAATAATTTAATATGATGACCAAAGCTGAGGCGATGACTATTGTGTCTGAGTAAGTCGGCGGCCATGGTTGGGCCTTCTTCGGGTTTGCGCCCGCCCTGGGTCAGCCGTGTGCCATGTACGACCAGGCGCGTACGAAAGGGCACGTCGTCCCCTTCGAGTTGTTCGGTCAGAGCCTTGGCCTCTGCATCAAGATTAAACATGCCCGTGGCAAGGTCGCCGATACTGGTGTGACCGCCGTGATGGACGACCTGTTTGAGGCGTCTAAGCCCTTCAGCATATTTCTCCGGTGCCAATATCCACGGATTCAGTCGGTTGATCGCGAAGCCCAGGCCCACCTCAAAAAAATGGCCTTGGTCGATGTCGATCTGCAAACCTGGTTTGATTTGAGCGGGATCAATACCCGCCATGCTCATGGCCGGGTCGTTCATATACAGCTCGTGAAAGGAGCGGTGCCAAACGATGATGGGTCGCTGATCACTGACTTGATGAATGCGGGCTTTGTCCATCTCGCCATGCCAGAGCTGGTGATAGCCCCAGATAAACAGCGGTTCTTCGGCGGGCTTACTGTGATGCAGGGCCTGCATGCGCGCATCAAATGCGGCGGGATCCGTGACCGGCTCAACATCGCCCCACGGCAGCTTCCAGCGCATGGCAGTAATGAACTCCATGGGCAGTAATACCGCTGCCATGCTTGGGTGAAGGTGCGGGTCAATAAAGCCCGGGCAAATGATTTTGTCCGCAAATTGTTCGTCGACCGTAAATTGCTGGCCTTCTAACCAAGGCTGCATACGTTCGGGCTCGCCGACTTCCAATATGTTCCCATCGCGCACCAGTACGGCCGAGGCCCGGGGCATGGAGGGATTCATGGTGATAACCGAGCGGGCTTTATACAGTGTCAGCATGCTTTTTCTTATGAGGCTCTGGCCGCTAAGAGCAGGTCGGCGCCTTTTTCCGCCAGCATAATGGTCGCGGCGTTGGTGTTGCCGCTGACCACGTAGGGCATCACCGATGCATCGATCACCGAGAGTCCTTCGAGGCCCATGACACCCAGGTTCGGGTCGACAACCTTGCCAATGCTGCAGGTGCTGGTGGGATGATAGACCGTGCTCGCCTCATCGCGGATATAGGCCATAAGGTCGTCATCACTGTTCACATCGAGATTCTCGCTTGGTGATAGTCGCTGTTTTAGGTAAGGCCGTAGGTCAGACTGCTGAAAAACGTCGAGCAATATACGCATACCTTTGAGCAACGTGTCTTGATCCAGCGGTGAGCTTAGGTAGTTGGCGCTGATAGCCGGCGCGTCAGCCATGTTGGCGCTTTTGATGTGAATTGAACCACGGGATTCAGGGCGGGACTGGTTCACCACGGCGGTAATCGCGGGTTCCTTCATGGCCTGAATTTTGCCGGCGTTGTTGTAAAGGGTCCCACCGGAGGCGAAGTGAATTTGCACGTCTGGTGCTTCTAGGCCTGCTCGCGTATGGCAAAACGCGCCCACCGGGGCTGAGCCGGTGGTGAGCGGTCCTTGTCGCAAGAAAAACCACTTCAATGCAGCAGGCACAAGATTGAGACCCTGTACTTCCCGATTGATAGAGCGCTCAGGCTCAGTGCCGTAAACCACCTTGCATAGCAGATGATCTTGCAGGTGCTCGCCCACGTCTGGAGCATGATGTACGACGTCGATGCCCAAGTCGCGCAAACGCTCGCCATCACCCACACCCGAGACTTCCAGCAGTTGGGGTGATGCAATCGCACCGCCGCTGAGAATGATGTGGGCGCCATGGATGGTCTCGCTCTTGCCGCGTCGGCTGATCTCAACGCCACAGGCCCGTTTGCCCTCAAAGAGCACGCGCTGGGCATGAGTGTGGGTGACGATAGTAAGGTTGGTACGTGAACGGACCGGGTTAAGGTAGGCACTGGCGGTGCTCCAGCGTCGGCCGTTGCTCTGCGTGAACTGGTAGTAACCGCAACCTGCTTGGTCGACGCCGTTAAAATCTGGGTTACTGGGTATGCCTGCTTGGTTCATGGCGTGGATAAAAACGTCATCCATGGGGCGTTTGTCGCGCACGTCCTGTACGTGCAGTGGCCCATCGGTGCCGTGCATATCATCCGCGTGAACCTGTTGTTTTTCGGCTTTTTTGTAGTAGGGCAGAACTTCTTCCCAAGACCAGCCTTTCGCGCCGGCCTGTTCCCAAGCCGCAAAGTCCAAGGGCACCCCACGAACATAAATCATTCCGTTAATAGCGCTGGAGCCGCCAAGAGCCTTGCCCCGAGGCCACAAGACCTGCCGATTGTTCAGCTCCGGCTCCGGCTCGGTTTGAAAACCCCAATCGAATTTTGAATTGCCAAAGGTTGCTGCCCAGCCCGCAGGAACGTGGAGTAAGGGCGAGCGGTTGCTGCCGCCGGCCTCCAGCAAACACACGCGAATATCTGGGTTGGCGCTTAGGCGATTGGCAAGCACGCAGCCTGCAGAGCCCGCGCCCACAATGATGTAATCGAAATGGCTCATGGATCTCCTCCCAGCGAATAGCATGCCATAACCCCTGTGATCTCACTCGACTTTTGCGCGGCCTCCAAAGGCGCTATGGTGCTGCCGCGCCGTGCAATGCGAGCTATTTGAAGGGAGTGTTATGGATCCAGTTAGTCAGGGAGTTGTCGGTGCGGCGTTCGCGCAAACCGCGGCAAGACGAACAACGCTGGCGACCGTCGCCTGGTACGGTGCCCTGGGGGGTATGGCGCCAGACTTGGATGTGCTGTTTCAGTCCTCTACCGACCCGCTGTTGTTTCTAGAGTTCCATCGCCAATTTACGCATTCGCTGGTGTTTATTCCCGTTGGCGCGTTGCTCGTATTCCTTGCCCTGAGAGTTGTCGCGAACCGGATAAAAATACTGCAGGGTCTTACTACCAGTCAGGCGTACTTGGCCTGTCTGATGGGTTATGCCACCCACGGACTGTTGGATTCTTGCACCTCCTATGGCACTCAGCTGTTTTGGCCGTTCTCAGATGCACGGGTTGCATGGGATACCATGTCCATCGTCGACCCACTGTTCACCATTCCGCTGCTGGTATTCGTTATTGCAGCAGCACGAACCCAGCGCCAATGGCTGTCATGGCTTGCCTGCGGCTGGATGCTGTGCTTCTTCGTCCTAGGTTGGCTGCAACATGAGCGCGCGATGCAGGCGGCTGCCCAGGTCGCCAGCATACGCGGGCACGAACCGCTGCGACTCTCCGTCAAGCCGTCGTTTGCAAATCTGCTGGTTTGGAAGGCGATATACGAGCATGAAGACTCGTACTATGTCGACGCTGTGCGTGTAGGTGCGCAGATGACCTGGTTTCCCGGCGCTCGCGTGCCAAAGCTTGACTTGGCCCGCCACTTTCCGGGCTTAGAACCCGATTCCCAGCAAGCATTGGATGTCGAGCGTTTTCGCTGGTTCTCCGACGATTATCTGTCACCCATGGAAAATTCACCGTGTATCGTAGACATGCGCTATAGCCTGGTCCCCAACGAAGTAGACCCCATGTGGGGGATCGATATTGACCCCGCGAAGCAAACTGCTCACGTTAGCTGGTGGTCTAGTCGGGAACTCACGGACATCAAGCAGCGAGACTTTGCAGGCATGTTGCTTGGTATCTCCGGTATCCCACTGCCTGCGCAGGACGCGACACCGTGACCGTCCTCACCTCAATGGCCGAGGACGCAGCCGTACTGCTGCGCGAGCGCGGTGAAACCATCGTTGTCGCAGAAACCTCAACCGGCGGACTTATCTCTTCGGCATTGCTTGCTGTACCCGGCGCGTCGGCGTACTACAAAGGCGGCAGCGTGCTTTACACCTTTGAGTCGAGGAGAAAGCTGCTGGATATCACACGGCAGGATGTTGAAGGCTTGGCACCCATGAGTGAGGGCATGGTGATGGCCTTTGCTCGCAAGGCTCAGGATCAGTTCGATGCCACCTGGGCGATTGCAGAGCTGGGTATCGCCGGACCTACTGGCGTTGCCTATGGCGAGGCAGGTTCCAGTGTGATCGGTATTGCAGGCCCGCACCCGATATCAGGACTGCTCGAGACCGGATCCGACGATCGTGAAAAAAACATGTGGCGCTTTACCGAGCATGCCTTCGCCTTGCTATGTCGTGCGCTCGCTAACGCGGGCTAAACGCGAATTTTTAGAACTCGAGAATTGCACGCCCGGCAATTTCTCCGTTGGCAAGCGCATCGGTTGCCTCATTGATTTGGTCGATGCTGAAGCGCTCGGTAACCATCTTGTCTAGGGCTAAGTCGCCGTTTTCTTCCCATTCCAAAAAGCGAGGAAAGTCGCGGTCTGGTGCGCATGAACCGCCAATGCTGCCGATGAAGTGTTTTTCGTTCACCAGAAGATCTACTGCATTGATCTCAGCCTTGGTGGTGGGGACTCCTACGAGTACTGCCTTGCCCCCATCCTTGGCACCGAAATGACCGCTACGACAGGCCGGCACGATTTGCTCCATGGTTTGCTTTATGCCAATGCAGTCAAAGGCATAGTCAGCACCAGAAACTGGCACACGCGCGAAGGTGAAGCCGACGTCACGGGTCGTTAGCGCATGAATCGCCGCAACGGGTTCCTCGCGACTGGCGTTGACGACATGGGTCGCGCCAAAGCCCTTCGCAAAGGCAAGCTTTTCGTCATCAAGGTCCACGGCAATGATCGGATTCGCACCCGCCATCCGCGCACCGACCACGGCGGATAGGCCAACACCGCCAACGCCGAAAATGGCGACACTCTCGTTCGCTTGGACGTTGGCAGTATTGATGACCGCGCCGGCACCGGTCATTACCGCGCAGCCAATGATGGCAGAGACATCGGTTTTGATATTTGGGTCTACTTTGACCACATACTGTTGATCGGCAATGGTGTGGTCGGCCCAGGTGAACACATTCTGTGATGTTGCAGTGCCGTCGGATACCTCCAAGCTTGCTGCGATGGGTGGCATAGATTCCGACGCCGCCTGGCGAGGTACCCAAGTCACCATCACCGTGTCTCCGGGGCTGACATGAGTGACCGCACTACCTGCCTGTAGGACGACACCGGTGGATTCGTGCCCGAGGACGACCGGGCTTTTGCGGGGTGCATGCATTTGATGCAGCTGGGAGTGACAAATGCCGGAAGCAAATTGTTTGACGATTACCTGATGCGGACCGGGATCAGGCAACTCCAATGATTCTACGCGCAGCTTGGCGGTATCTGCCGGTAGGACAACAACTCTTGCAGGTGTTCCCATGTCAATTTCCTCCCCTGTGACTTAGCAAAATCGTGATTTCCCTTGAGCATGGTCGGAACAGCAGATAAGTTCAATTGCTGTTTGCTGCAACAGTGACTACAGGGCGACTGAAACAACATAAAAATAAAAGAGTCGGTAAAAGAGGGAGAAACTTATGAAGCTATACGAAGCGCCGTCGCCAAATGCGCGGCGGGTACATATCGCGTTGGCAGAGAAAGGTATCGAAGTTGAGAGAGTTGCCGTGGATATTCGCGGCGGCGAAAATATCAGCGCCGATTATTTGGCTAAAAATCCCGGTGGACGGGTGCCTATGTTAGAGCTGGACGACGGCACATGCCTTGGCGAGTCTGTCGCCATTACCCGTTACTTGGACGCCATGGGCGAGGGACCCTCGCTCTTCGGCGATACCCCGCTAAGCCAAGCCCAGGTCGAAATGTGGCACCGACGCGCCGAGCTAAACTTCCTGCTGGAGGTCGCTGGCGCTTTTCGCAACATCACTGGCTTCTTCAAGGACCGCGAAACCTGTGTCGAAGCATGGGGCGTCGTCTGCGCTGAAAAAGCGCCTAAGGCATTGGGCATGTTCGATGAGCAACTGGCAAAAACCGAGTTTTTAGCCGGGGACCAATTCAGCATCGCGGACATCACCATGGGCGTGGCGCTGGATTTTGCCCGTTCGGTAAAAGTGGTCGAGTTGCCGGAGATGCCAAACATCAAGCGTTGGCAGGCAGGGCTGAATGCGCGGCCGAGTTTTTCGGCAGGGTAAGTATTTGAGCCAGATCTTTGGGCTAGCGTTAGGGGAGAGAGGTTTCTGGATCGATGCCAGAATTCTCCTCCTGACGGAGAATCAATGGACTTTTGTCAGTGCGGTTCGCCGTAAAAAACTGCGGTGCTGGTGAACTAGGAACTCGCTGAAACCGACCACTTGAACCAACCTCTGACATTCATCGTCAAGAAAATGAGGTTCGCCAGGATCATTGCCAGACTGTCGGTCAGAACTCCCTTTCTTACCAAAAAGAGGTTACCCAACATACATTGCCCTGGGTCATCAGTACGAACCCATACCGAGCTTTGTTGCCCAGCAGATAAATCGCCAGCACCGTTAAAAGCATCGCGAGCCAATCGATTCCGTAGTAGTTCATGGCAGTGGCCAGTTGCAACAGGTGCCTTGTTTGTACGCCGAGACCTTGCGGGAGCTCAAGCTATTGCATCAGGTTTGATGGCAACTGTGATCTGGTTGGCAGATCGCGTCTATCTGGCAATTTACTCATTCGCCAGATTCAAATGCTTCTTCTACCTCGAGAGGCGTCTCATCTAAATCCTCTGCGACCCAAAGCTTATTACGCAGTCGGCCGGGACGGCGAGGTTGTGAGCGCTGATCGTAGGACGGTGGCTTAGCGCTCAGTTTGCCGGCCCCGATGACGGCGGTCTCACCTCCGGACTCGGTCTCTTCCATTAACTTTAACCACCGAGATATGGCTTTATGGATATCGACTTGGTGCATATCGCCAACCTGATTAGACACGTTTAAATAACGATAGCTAGCAGGGGGAGTTGGTCAATGAAAATTCATTCGAGCGCTCCAACGGGCTCAAGAAATTGTCGATCCAATCGAACAATACAGCGTGTTTCATTGGCGAAAGCCGATGCTGCCCGGCAATCTGGATCACTTTGGGATTCCAGTCGGTATGTTTCGTAGTCAGCAAGGCTCGCAAAAGTAAACAGAGCAACCGCTAAGTCACTGGCACTTTCTTTTGGTAGAAAATAACCGTGGTGCGTACCACCAAACTTGGGTACTAGGTTTAGCCACATGTCAGCGTACTTGCGGAATTCTTCGCGCTTGTAGGGATCGATCTGGAACTGCACGTAGCAGGTGATCATCGCTATGTCCTCGTTCTCTCAGTCTGTCACAAACTGGCGAACACCATAGCAATGACGCATGAAATGCGGTGTGGCGTCCTTGGCAGAACAGCTAGCTTGCAGGTTAGCCCAAGGTAATGGGAAGCGCCTTGTATCCTGCTGACTCGAACGCTTGCTGCACAGCGCCGCTTGCATCTGGGCATAGGGCGATCATCGAGCCACCGCCGCCGCCCCCAGTAAGCTTGGCGCCAATGGCCCCATGCTTGCGGGCAATATGCACGAGCTCCTCTAGCTCCGGGGTAGAAAGCTGCAGTGCGTTCAGATAACCGTGGCACAGGTTCATCAATTCACCGAGCTCTGCGAGTCGACCCTCTTGCAGGGCATCGTGGCCAAGTTCCGTAAGCTGTCCGATCTGGTCGAAGATGCTGTCGTATCGATCTGGGTACTGCTGCCACGACGCGCGTACACGCGCCACGGTGTCGGCAGTAAGGCTCTCTTTTCCGGTGACACCAATGACCAATTCCAAGGACTGCCCTAAATTGACATTTCTGAACTTGGCCTGCTGCTGGTCTTGATCTTGATTTCGCTGATACAGCAATGGTGTGCCGTATGTGGCCACGGTGTTGTCGATACCAGAGGGTGTGCCGTGAGCGGTTTTTTCGCACTCGAAGGCCAGTTCGTTGATGCGACCATCGCTCAGTTTTAGGTCATAGGCATGGTCTACTGC
>CACMHG010000029.1 GCA_902613475.1 K189A clade bacterium | reverse complement strand
CGATACTCCGCAACCTCATGGAAAAAGGTCAGCGTATGGCAGACGGCCAGACGCTAGGTAAATCAATTATCTTCGCTCGTAATATCCCCCATGCGAATCTGCTTGAGGAGCTGTTTAACGAAATGTATCCCGAGAATGGGGGCAACTTTTGCCGGGTCATACATTCTAAATTCGAGCGGGCTGAACAGCTCATTGACGACTTCAAGGCTACGGACGGGAAGGATAGCGAAATCACCGTGGCGATATCTGTAGATATGCTCGACACGGGGATAGACGTGCCGGAGATCCTTAATCTCGTGTTCGCCAAGCCCGTCAGGTCCAAGGTGAAATTTTGGCAAATGATCGGCCGCGGTACCCGTTTGTGCCCTAATTTGTTTGGCCCTGCAACTGATGGCGATGACGATAAGAGTAAGTTCCTAATCTTTGATCACTGGGGGAACTTTGAGTATTTCGACATGACCCCTGAGGAAGATGAGCCGCGGCAGACAAAGTCGCTGTCTCAGAGGTTGTTTGAATCTCGACTAGTTTTTGCCGAGGAGGCGCTGAAGAGGGGGGAGCTAGACGATTTTGGTAAAATGGTCGTGCTGATTAAGCAGGATATTGACGCGCTCGATGACAAGAGCATTGCCATCAAGGATAACTGGTCATTGAAACAATCACTAAGTCAGCTGGAAGTGCTGCACCAATTCGCCCCACACACTAAAGCTCTATTGTTCGAGCAGATGGCACCACTGATGCAGTGGCGAAATATTAAGGGTCAGAGCGAGGCGCTGAAATTTGACCTCGACCTAGTTAATGCGGAATACGCCCGAATGACTCAGTCTGAGAATCTCGAATCGTTCAAGGCGCAGATCCTCGGCAAGGTTCGCATGCTCTCGATGCACCTCAATCAGGTTCGCAGTAAGGCGTCCGACATCAAACAGATTCAGCTAAATGACTTTTGGCAGCTGGCAACGTTCGATCAACTTGAGTACCAGCGGCAAAGTCTAAGGACCATCATTCATTTACGAGGCAAGGCCATTACGCCGCCACCCGAGCCACCACTCATACTGGATATTAGGGAGGACGCAGTCGGGCACCGTTCTGAGGAGCGGAAGACCAATATCTCGACTGTGGACTACGAAATTTACCGCCAAGAGGTCGAAAAGACGCTGACACCTTTATTCGAGAAGGATCCGGTATTGGGGAAAATACGAGCGGGCCTGGCTGTGACTGAGGGTGAGCTCGCGCAGCTAAATGCACTGGTGCACGTCCAAAACCCACGCATCGACCTTAACGTACTTACCGAATTTTTCCCGGAGTCGACGGCCTGTCTTGACGAATTACTCCGCACGATAGTGGGTATGGATACTCATGCCATTGAGATGCAGTTCACTCGATTCATTCAGGAACACCACATCGAGCTCAACGCGATTCAGCAGCGATTTTTGGGTTTGCTCAAGGCCGAAATCTGTCGCCGTGGACATATGACGATTGCGGACCTTTACGAGCCGCCCTTCAAATCGTTACACATCGAAGGAGTCGACGGACTATTTAAAGATGAGCAGGCAAACCTGATCGCTAGTTTCGTTGCGCAGTTTACTGTTGATACGAAAACGCAGGTGTCGAGTTTGAAACTGGACCGAGGCTGATTAGGTTTCAAAGAGGACAGACACGAGAAGATGATTACAGGCGAATTAAAAGCAAAGATCGATAAGCTCTGGGTGGAGTTCTGGACGGGCGGCATCACCAATCCGTTGACGGTGATCGAGCAGATTACTTTCCTTATTTATGCGCGTTTGCTTGATATGAACGAGATCAGTGATGAGAAACGCTCGGAGAGGACAGGAGAACCCTTTCACCGCCGGTTTCGCGATGATCAGCAGCATATTCGTTGGCAGAATCTCAGACACGTCGAGTCGGCTGATCGGTTAATGAAGCTCGTGCGTGACGAGCTTTTTCCCTTTTTCACGACAACCAGCGGCGCGAGGTCTTCGTTTGCGGAATTTATGAAAGACGCTCAGCTTATGATTCAGAAGCCTGGATTGCTTCGTAAGGCCGTTGAGATGGTGAACGAGCTGCCTTTGAACCAAGGGGACATTAAGGGCGATCTCTATGAATACCTACTGGGCAAGCTAACTACTGCCGGCATCAACGGCCAGTTTCGCACCCCCAGACAGATAATCCGAACCATAGTCGAAATGATGGATCCCGTGGCGACGGATCGAATCTGTGATCCTGCATGTGGCACCGCGGGATTTTTAGCGACGACTTATGAGTTTCTGCTTGAAAAGTACAGCTCGCAGAACGGCGTAATCCGCGAACCCTTTGTTGACGAAAACGGCATAGAGAAGGAGCAAGTGATTTTTTTAGGCGATCTCTTGGCGGAGCATCGCCAGCACGTCGACAACCACATGTTTCATGGCTTTGATTTTGACGCGACGATGCTTCGAATAGCAGCAATGAATTTGGTTATGCACGGTGTGGCGGAGCCAGACGTTCACTACCAGGATACGCTGAGTCGGGGGTTCTCAGAGCGCTTTCCCGAGGCGGCTAACGAGGGCTTTGATCTTGTCCTTGCGAACCCTCCCTTTAAGGGTACTCTCGATGATGAGGATATCGATGCCGAGATACTCCGAACTGTGGAGAGCAAGAAAACTGAGCTGCTGTTCGTAGGCTTGATCCTGCGTATGCTAAAAGTTGGTGGCCGTGCAGCCGTCATCGTGCCTGATGGTGTCCTGTTCGGCTCGTCCAGAGCACACCAGCAACTGCGTAAAACGCTTGTGGAAGACAATCAGCTTGAGGCAGTTGTTAGTCTGCCTAGTGGTGTTTTTAAACCTTATGCCGGGGTAAGCACCGCGATAGTCGTATTCACCAAGGCCGGCCAAACAGATCATGTTTGGTTTTATGACTTGAAGAACGACGGTTTTTCGCTTGACGATAAACGGACCCCAATAGAAGAAAATGACCTTCCGGATTTAGTGGGCCAATGGAAAGATTATGCTTCGAATACTGGCAGTAGCGGTTCTTTGGGGCGTTGGCGAGACAAGACTTCAAAGGCTTTTTTGGTCGAAAAATGCGACATAGCAACGAACAAATACGATCTTTCCATTAATCGCTACAAAGAGGTTGTTTATGAGGCGGTTGAATACGACCCACCTGAGGTAATCCTTGATCAGCTAGAGGCGCTAGAGGCAGAGATCCAGAGCGATTTGAAGGCTTTGAGAGGCATGCTTTGACTGCTGTCAGTAATGTGTCACTTGGAGAGATCGCAACGTTTACGAACGGTTATTCTTTTGGTCCCGACCACTGGGGAATATCTGGTAAGCCAATAATCCGGATCCAAAATCTCACTGGCAGCTCCAAAGAATTCAATAAAACAAATTTTGACCCCGGCGAGAGATACCATGTCGCAAGAGGTGATTTGTTGGTTTCTTGGTCAGCGTCGCTAGATGTCTTTGTGTGGGAAGGCGAGGACTCCCTCGTGAATCAACATATTTTTAAGGTTGCGCCAAAGAAGGAGTTAATCACAAAAGACTATATGTTCTATGCTCTGAAGAACGTGATGAGTAGACTAAAGCAGGTAGCGCATGGCTCAACCATGAAGCACGTAAACCGTGGTACGTTTCTAGAGACCACGATCCCTCTCCCACCCTTAGAAGAACAAAAACGCATTGCTGCCATTCTTGATAAAGCCGATGCAATCCGTAAAAAGCGTCAACGGGCGATTGAGCTAGCTGATCAGTTTTTGAGGTCTGTGTTTCTGGATATGTTTGGTGATCCTTTTATGAACCCCAAGGGTTGGCAGCGAGCTAAGTTCGAGGAGTTGATTGACTCCGTCACATATGGGCTGACCGTTCGGCCGAATTACGTGGATGAAGGCTTGCCCCTTATTTCTGCAAGGGAGATAAGAACAGGGCAGATTGATTTCTCCGGCGCGCCAAGAATATCGGAAGGCGATTTTGAGAAATTGTCACAAAAGGCAAAACCCTCCGCCGGGGACATCCTTTTTTCTAAAACCGGCAGTATCGGTCACTCTGCGTTGGTAGAGGATGGGGTCAAATTCGCGGTTACACAGAATGCAGCTAGGATTACTCCCTGCCCAGAGAAATGTACCCCAGTATTTTTGTTATCTCTCCTGAGAACCAAATTCTTTAAAGATTTGGCGAATCGGGAGGCGAAGGGGAATGCGGTTAAAGATTTACAACTGGGTGTTATCAAGAATTTCAATGTTTACCTTCCGCCTATCGCTCTTCAACGAGCATTTAGTGCCGTGTATAGACAACACATGCAGCACGCCATGAAGCACCAAGAGTCCAGCAAATCAATTGAGTCTCTCGCCAATGGACTAAGTTTGCATGCTTTCATTGGCAAACTAACTGAGTAGAAGGAAACCTGAGCTTGATGACCTCTAACTCCGACTTCCTAGCTGAAAACTGGAGCTTCCTTCTGGAAGACGCTCAGCGTGTCGAAGCGTTTGCCCCGCGTCGCTCTCGCTCTCATGTTTTCTTGGGAGCAAAGGCTTTCACTAAAGGACCCTGATTGGAATGCCCCGACTCAAGTCCCTCAGGCTAAGTAACTTCAAATCTATAGGCGCTGAGACTCAAGAGATAGAGTTTGCGCCGATGACCCTGCTTTTTGGCCCTAACAGTGCCGGTAAAAGTACTGTTTTGCAGGCCTTAATCTTTGCCAGAGAGGTCATTTTATATGGAAACACCGACCCAGATACCACAGATTTGGGTGGCGACTGGCTTGATTTGGGTGGCTTCGAAAATCTTGTGCACGGTCGTGTCGGTAGCGTCCCCATCGGGCTCGGTTTCACGATTGAAATAAAATCCTCAGAGTTACCATCTTTTCTTACTGAGCACGAATCGCAGACCTTATCGCAGTATGGTCTCGATCAAGTTGGAGAACTATTTGAAGAACTAGAGTCTATAGACGTTGACTTTCGGGTTAGATGGAGCGCGGAAACCAAAAGTCCTTATGTAGAGGAATACAGCTGTAAGTTAAATGGCGCAGCCATTGCTATACTGCGAGCCAGTAGCGACGGTCGGCAAGTTTATATCGACGACTTACCACTACTTTCTAGTATCTTTCAAGACCCGTTGGATTTCTTAGATGAAGAACGCAGCCTATCTGAAATATTAAGGGAGTCTATAAGTCAGGCTGTGGTCGAACAATCTACGCGGCCTATGCGAGAGCTAGGCGGTACTGACAGGCCCTACATAAACTTTAACGTTGATGAGTTAGAGGAGTTTATAAGTGGTGAAGAGCTCCCTCGCCAGGAGGTGTTGGAGAAAATCCTCGATGAACTGGGCTATAGAAAGAGCCGACGGGCAGCCACGTTGGAAGAAAGAGTTAGCGCGTTAATGAATGAGGCGCCCGCTGGGACTCGTGTTGAAAATGTTAGGTTAAATATTCTTGGTCAATCGGACGCACTACCACCCGTGGACCAAGGCCTTGTGTTTGAAGAGGACACATGGTCTAAGTCGTCTGAAGATGCTGCTGATGCAGCTTTTCGCACGATGACGTTAAGAGCCCTGGATCTAGCTATTTGTGGTCCGCTGGCTGGTGTTTCTTTGTTTTTGGAGAATATGAATTACATCGGTCCTTTGCGAGATTTGCCTCCCCGCCAAATCGAGGCGCCAAGAACAAAATCTACGTCGCGGTGGGCAAAAGGTATCGCAGCTTGGGAATCTTTACCGATCGCCGATGAGCAGACCGTTGAAGAAATTAACTACTGGCTGGGCCATGCTTGCCTGGATTCGGGGTACCAGGTTCGCGTAGAAACAATCCGTGAGCTCTCTGAGGCGAGCCAGTTTTATCAGTCGCTTGATAGCGTAGCCTCAGATAAAGAAAGTCTTCTGCGGTTGATCGAGCAGTTACCCAAAAAGACACAAGTTAGGCTTGAGCAGGAAAAAAATGGCCTCAGTGTGATGCCTCAAGACATAGGTGTGGGGATATCGCAACTCTTCCCGGTGATCGTTGCCAGTGTGCTGTTTAAAGAATGGTTCGTAGCGATTGAGCAGCCCGAATTGCATGTTCACCCGCGGCTGCAAACCGAGTTAGCAGACCTGTTTATTCGATATTCGCGTAACCAAGGCAACCAATTTTTGTTGGAAACCCATAGCGAGCACCTGATGCTTCGACTACTGCGCCGTATCAGAGATTCTCTGGCCACCAGCGAAGCCGAGGAGCAGGTCGAGTCCACAGCAAGCCAGATCGGACCTAACGACTTGGCTGTGCACTATGTTGAATCCACAAAGAGCGGCACAAACTTTACATCGCTCAGGGTGAGCGAGGACGGTGATTTTCTGGACGAGTGGCCGGAGGGCTTCTTTGACGAACGGGACCAGGAGTTGTTCTTCTGATGCATCGAGAATACGCCATAGATCCTTTCTCGCTTAACAGTCAGGTAAGCCTTCGAGCGCTATTTGATTACTTCGAGAACAACCCCGAGCGGCTAATCTCGGATCTTCCATCAAAATGGACACGTGACGTTTATGTAGCCATCAATCGCCTCGAGGATGACGGCATACCACCGGTCCATCGGAAGTCATTTAAAAATAAACTGGAAAAGTTGCGGCGCAACATCTGTAAAAATCGAGTCGTCGCAACTTGGAATAGAGAGGAAAGTTGGCTGCGACACGTTGAAAAAATGCACGCGGAAAACCCATTTGACGCGATTTTAAGCTCAGATTCTCCCGAAAACCCCGACTCGCCAGTTTACTGCCTAGACAATTTGCATTTGGTTTCTCCCAACTTTTGGTTGGAAGATAATCAGAGACACGTTAAACGAACGGCTTCTGAGATAATTGGTCTAAGTCGCTCGCTTCTTAGAGTTTCTAAGATCGTAATGCTGGTAGACCCTTACTTTAGCTTTTCAGGAGCGCATTGGCATAACTACCGGCCTCTACTCGAGGAGTTATTCAATATAAATGATCGAATAAATTTCGGTCAGGGTATGCGCAGGCTTGAGATCCACAACTCGGTTAAGAACACGAATTCAGGAGGTGACCTGGGGTCGAGAGTTGGCCCTCTGAAGCCGCGAGGATTGACTGTGCAACGTAAAACTTGGGCGGGAGAAGAAATGCACGACCGGTTCATACTGACCGACGTAGGCGGCATCAGTTTCGGTCGGGGGCTATCGGAGTTCATCCACAGCCCGGATGAGGATGTACTAGTTGCGCTATTGGAACCGGGTGTATACAAAAAGGAGCTCGCAAAGTTACAAGGTCAACCGATAGCTCGAGATGAGGCATAACTATAATTATTAGTTGAGAATTTTAGTTACTCTTCTCAGCGCTCCTTCACTCTAAAAATTTAGCAAAAACAATAAGTTGAAGTTTTGGCACGCCTCTTGCTTTCTATCCTTCGAAAAATAGATTTCGGAGAAACAGGATGAGCCAACGAATTGTAATCGATCCCAACGATCCCGTAACATGCCCGGGCTGTTCTCATGAATTTCCCCTCGTCCAAGGTATCTCTCATCACCTGATAGAGCGATATGAGGATGAGTACGAAGCGCAGTTAAACGGCGAGCGACTAGAGCTCGAGGCACGGGCCGTGAAGAAGGCAGAGCGGCGGTTGTCCAGTCGGTTTGAAGAACGAATCGATGAACTAACCGAAGAGTTAGAAGACAGCAGAGCTGCTCAACTCAAGGCCGACCAGAAGCTTGCTCAGGCAACAGAGAGAGCTGCGGCAGTGGCTAAGGAGGAGGCACAAGAGCAGCTGGCATTGCTCAAAAGTGATCTTTCCGAAAAAGAGCTTGCGATCGAGGCATTTCGAGAGAGGGAACTCGAACTTCACAAGTCCAAGCAGGCCCTGGAGGGCGAGAAGAAACAGCTTGAACTCACAGTGCAGCGCAGACTCGAGGAGCAACAAAGTCTGCTTCGGGCGGAAATCAATCAGGAATTTCAACTGCGGGAAGCAGAGCTGCGCAAAAAGATTGAGGATGCCCACAGTGCAAACGAGCACCTGAAGCGAAAGCTGGAGCAAGGCTCTCAGCAGCTTCAGGGTGAGGTTCTCGAATTAGAGCTGGAACATGCGCTCTCACAATCCTACCCGATTGATCAGGTGGAAGCGGTTTCCAAGGGTTCTCGAGGAGCTGACATTCTCCAAACCGTAATGCTACGAAGTGGGGCGGTGGCTGGAAGAATCGTTTGGGAAACCAAGCGCGCAGATAACTGGTCGAACAAGTGGATTCCAAAGCTCAAAGACGATCAGCACGCGATCGGAGGTGAGATAGGGGTCTTAGTCAGCACTACTTACCCCTCTGGTGTGAATGAGGCGTTTACACAGATTGACGGGGTTTGGCTTGTGCGCCCTGAGTTTGCACGCCCCCTAGCGGATGCGTTGCGAGCAATACTAATTGAGTCCTACAGACAGCGGACTGCATCGAGTGGAAAGAACACGAAGATGGAGGCCTTGTATGACTACGTATGTTCTCCACGGTTCGCTCAGAAAGTTAGGGGGGTGCTGGACGCCTACATGAGTATGCGTGACGACCTGGAACGCGAAAAAGCCGCCATGCAACGCCTCTGGAAAAAACGAGAAGGTCAGCTCGAAAGAATTACCGTCAATGTGGCCGGGATCTGTGGTGAGCTTCAGGGCCTATCCACTGTCTCTTTACCTCATCTGGACGACATTGCTCCTATGGAGCTGAATCACGGGGAGCCCGAGTAAATTATCAGTGTTCGAAAAAAAGTAGCTGAGGGCCTTCGTTTAAAGGTGCCGCTAAGGGGGCTCTCAGCACCGTCATGTTGAAGGCAGACATGAACGCGGACAAGGGCAGGACGCGCGTGATTAATGCGAGTTATGGCCCCAACCTAATCGTGCTTTTGAATTTCAAAATTTATACGGGGAGTGGCTGAGGCTGGGTTGCGAGAAACATTCACCGCCTCGGGACCTCAATGTCGTTTGGTTGCGCAAGACCCGATGGACAAATTTTGCTGGCGCTCAACATCTCATTTTTTAAAGTCGGAGAAATAAAAATTAGGAAAGCATCGAAGCAGCTGAGTCACATAAGCGAGGCCACAGCATCATTGCAAGGCAATGCAGTCTTTTTTAGGACAGTAGAGCTCGACAATCGTGCTCAGTTGAGGCTCACAAGGAGCGCCGACGGCACAGAGTCCGCGAGGATATTAAGTTGCGTCTACAACCCCTTAAATGGAGATTGGGCGCCTCGGCGAACGCATCTCGCTTGCGTGGTGGATGACATCTGCCCGAGCGATTATTCCGTGCCTCTTCTGTCCTACCAGCTGCGCTCATTGTCTGTGAATACACGGCAAGACTTTTTCAATATGAAGAATTTGCCATGGAAACTCAGTCGTTTGGGATTCAAAAAAATTTCCAAACTAGTGTCTTATCGTCGTGGCGATATGTTGAATGGATATCCACTAAAACAAGATGAACAAAGCGAGGAGCGTTTGTTTTTGGCTGGTGACTCCGACCGACCGAAGCTTTTCTCGGGCGTCTTTAGTTTCGCTAAGGCTTGGTCTTTTAATCTCCATCGTGGATTCAGCCAGCGCTCGCAATCTTTGCTTATCGATGATCTAGCACTGGCGAGCTTGCACGATTTTCAGCTGAGGGGCCTGCTAAAAGCCCGTCGTCTAGGCTCGCTCAACAGGGAAGTTACTCGTAGGCGCCGATTGCACCAGACGGGCTCTCGCACATTGCGGTCGGAAGAGGATGAGCTGGGTTTGCCTCTATTTTTTTCAGTGAACCAGAAGATCGACGGGAACAGCTTGGCTTTCAAATTATCCCTCAATCCAAAATCAAATTCTGGACCACAGGGTTTAGCAGTCCGATCAGCCTGTAATCGGCTCATGACGCATGCCATCGACGCCCTCGCTGACTCCTTCGTCAGCGCATACAAGCTGGAAGGACAGAGTGTGTATTTTGACTTGGCCAACGATCTTTCTAAATTTATTGCTCGTGCTGACTCGTTAAAAAAAGGTGTGCTTGATGACGCGGCCGTCTATCTCAACCTGACACCAAATTTTCTAGCCTCCTCGATAACACACTCTATGCCTTCTACGAGCAGGTAAGAGATACGGCGAAGAAAACACTAGCAAAAGAGCGCTGTGATATGACTGATGACCCGAAAGTTTCCTTGTTGCTTATCGACTTCCCGTTGATAGCTAGCGAGTGGCATCCAACGAAAAACGAAGGCGTTGAGCTCAAAGGTATTAGGTCGTATGCAAGCAAGAACGTTTGGTGGAAGTGCTCTAAAGGTCACGACCACGAGTGGCGTACATCTATTAGTGAACGAACCAGACGAGGTTCGGGTTGTCCCTTTTGTTCTGGCAGAAGAGCCGATAGCACGAACAATCTGAAAGTTTTACGTCCAGAGCTCGCCAAAGAGTGGCATCCAGATAAAAATGGGGAAAGGTTGCCTGAGCATTTCAAGGCCGGAAGTAACGCCAAGGTTTGGTGGAAATGCCCTCATGGGCCTGATCACGAATGGGAAGCCACTATAGGTTCAAGGGCCGGCGGTAATGGCTGCCCATTTTGTGCGAACAAGAAGGTGTCGATTACAAACAGCCTGGCGTCTAAGTTTCCCGAGATAGCTGGTCAATTGCATCCGAGTAAAAACGGTGGATTAACAGCCGAAGAGCTGGTCTGGGGCTCAAACAAAAAAGTTTGGTGGAAATGCGACATTGATGTCGACCACGAATGGCAGACTACTGTGAACAGTCGAACGGGCGGTGGCCATAGTTGTCCACACTGCACCGGGCGAATGGCGAATTCCAAAGAAAATCTGGTGCGCACTGATCCAGATATCGCGAGTCAGTGGCACCCAACGATGAACAACAATCTGAAGCCCGAAGATTTCAAAGCCGGGAGTGGCGCGAAAGTTTGGTGGCAATGCCCGGAATCAAATGACCATGTCTGGGAATCTGTGATTAACAGTAGAACAAGAGAAGTAGGCAGAGGTTGTCCATTTTGCAGTGGCCGCTACGCAACTTCGGAACGAAACCTTTCCAGCGAGTTCCCGAAAATCGCCGCACAGTGGCATCCAACAAAAAATGGAGTCCTAACCCCTGAAGAGGTCACGCCATCAAGTGGCAAAAAAGTATGGTGGCAGTGTCCTGTTAGCTTAGATCACGAATGGCGACAAAAAATTGCTTATAGAACCGATACCGACTCTGCCTGTCCATATTGTGAGGGGCATCAAGCCGCATCGGACAACAATCTAGCGCTGAAGAGGCCGGATTTGGCGGCCGAGTGGCACCCCGAAAAAAACGGGGAAAAGCTGCCAACGCAGTATACGGAAAAAAACTGGCACGCCGTTTGGTGGAAATGTGCTAACGGAGGTGACCATGAATGGCGGGCAAGAATATCTGCGAGGGCTCTGAGAAATCAGGGTTGCCCGTATTGCTCTGGCCACAAACTTTCCATAACCAATTCACTGAAAACGTGTTTTCCAGATGTGGCAGCTGAACTTCACGCGACTAAAAATGGCGCTATCACGGCCGAGGGCTTGATGAGTGGTAGTGGCAAGCACGTGTGGTGGCAGTGCTCTCGCGATCCGCACCACGAATGGCGGGCGCCGGTGTCAAGGCGAACATTACAAAAAAGTGGGTGTCCGCATTGCGTAGCAAAGACCTCGCATCCCGAGATTCGCATATATGCGGAAATGCTAGGACTTTTCGGAGACGTGAAAAATCGCGCACGAGTTGCGGGCGTGGAGGTGGACATTTATTTGTCCGATCTCAGGATAGGGATAGAGTACGATGGATTCTATTGGCACCAAAATAAGGTCGAAAAGGACTTAGCAAAGACGCAAAAACTCGCCAAGAAGCACATCTCTTTAATTCGGGTGCGAGAACACGGCCTTGGATTAACTAGCCCGAATGACATAGCAGTCTCAACTCCGCTTGAAAAGGCCGACTTGAATCGATTGGTCCTCAAGATTCACGAAATTGCCCCTGAAAAAGCCGATTTTGATGTTGAGACATACGTCGCATGCAATGGTTTCACTCAGGAAGATCTATTCAAGAAGTACGTCAGTTATTTGCCCAATCCTTTCCCCGAGAATTCTGCAACGCTGCGATCCGAGATTTTGACGTTCTGGGACTACGACAAAAATCATCCTCTTACGCCGGCGAACTTTACAGCGTTTTCGGGTCGCAAGGTCTGGTGGCGCTGCCAAGAGGGCGATGACCATGTTTGGGAAGGACGAATAAGTCAATTGACACGCTGCCCATATTGCGTGGGTCGTCGTCTGAGCAAGGACAACAATCTTGCAGCGATGTATCCCAGCCTTGCGAAACAGTGGCATCCGACAAAAAATTTCCCGCTCACGGCTGACAAAGTATTCGGAAGGAGTACCAAGAAATTTTGGTGGTTGTGTTCGGAGCAACCAGGGCACGAGTGGCAAGACTCTTGTAGTAGGCGGGTGCGAGGTTTTAGTGGTTGTCCTATGTGTAAGTCGACAAAAACGAAGTATTCAGACCCTTGATCCCGCAGTTGCTGTGATCAGGAAGGTCTTTGTTTGCCTCTAATGCAAAAGCTTTTGGGCTGTCGGTTTCCTCGAAAGAGTTGTGGGCTTATGCGCCCGTGCCATGGTTTTTTACCTCCATAGATCTTGGGGGTGCGCAAAGCTGCCCGAGGTTACTCGCCTACACATTGTTCGCATTCATACAGGAAGAGACATGGAAGAATTTGAACTCGAGATAGAAGGCGATTCAGAAGATCATAAGTACGCTCTCGACTTAATAGAGAACCTCGTCGAAGTCGCTAGCAAGGACGGGCTTCCGCCAGAAATTCTCATGGAAGTAGCGATGGTCTACTCGTTGGGTTTTAACTTAACGCATGGCGATCGAGAGCTTATGCAAAAGCTCTTATCAAGCACGTTGGAGCAACTCGGTGAAGATTCTTCGGTTACTGAATTAATTGGCCCCGTCGTCCATTGAGGGTGCGAATCCAAGTTTTTGAGGGACTTTTAAAAAGTTAAAAAAGTCCCGGCGAGGAAAAGATCTCATCGAAAAACAACTCGCATGCTTCTCGTCACCGCCTAGTACTGGTTGCGCAAGAAAAATTATACGGAGGATAAATGCCGAGACACCGTGGAGCCTTTGACCGCGCGAACCCTGCGCCTTACGAGTTATCTCGCTCGAGGATAGAGAACTTCATCAAGTGCAAAGCGTGCTTTTGGTTGGAGCAAATTCACCGGGTTCGCCCGCCGGAGATACCATCCTTCACGATCAACACCACGACCGACATTTTGTTAAAACGTGATGCGGATTCGGTGCGAGGCAAAAGCTCGCTACCTCTATGGCAGAAGCATGGCTTAGATCACATGATCCCTTTCGAGCATGAAAATCTCGAAAAATGGACCAACAGCATGCACTACGGAACGAACGAGAGTTACTTCAACGCTATCCATGAAGCTTCGAATATCAAACTTGGGGGCGGTTTGGACGACGTGTTTCTGAATCAGAAGACGCATCAGATCCACATAGTCGATTACAAATCGACGGCACAGGGAACTCGTAGCCCCCTTAAATACGAGCCGAGACCAGTCTCGGTGGACGAGCCATGGAAGGCGAGCTACAAGCGACAAATGGATATGTATGTCTGGGTAGCCAGGAAGAAAGGCTTTGATGTATCCGACATTGGCTACTTTGTTTACGTGGACGCGCAGCATAAGGATGTTTGCGGGATGCTTATTGATAGGGACCCTTCTCGAGCTTGGCTTGAGTTTTCTGCGGCCATTATTCCTTATCAAGCAAATACATCGTGGATTGAACCCACTTTGTTGGATATCAGAAGCTTTTTAGAGAACCAAAGTTCGTGTCCAGAACATACCCCGAAGAATGGCTATACGGGTTGCGATCTTGGTCGTTACGCAAAAGAAATGATGGAAGCGGTCTCTCGGCCTACCGAGATTCATTGAGATTGAAGAAAATTAACTCATTAGTGCCGCCGGAGTACGAGTCTAAATATTTTGGCATCTTGCACCGATCCAGCAGGTCATCGGGTATCTGGATGGATTCTTTCATCTCGGATGACGATGACAAGCCGCACTATAAGCCCGCCACGGGTTTTTACATTGAGATATTTGAAGATTGCTCGACCGAAGAGCGTCGCCATTTCGTGATGGGCCTCGAGCAGGGTGTCCGCACACGTTATTGGCCAGGCGGGCATTTAAGGGCCCGAAGCTTCTACAAAGACGGCTTGAAAGAAGGAGTCGCTGAGTCCTGGCATTTCAATGGAAAGAGGGCGACCAGACGTCACTTCACCATGGGCAAACTCATGGGCGACGTAGAGAGGTGGTCCGAGGCGGGCGTATACCAGCCGACAACGGTGGAAAACATGGAATCGCGATCCAAAGTCGAAAATGATCTTGGCTGGGTGAAGAATCGTGGCGGCAGATATGGGAAGTACTACGATTCGCGATCCGGGTGCCTCGCAGAGGGTGAATACACAACATATTTTGACAATGGAAATATCGAATTAAAGGTGCCTTTTGTTAACGGGCTTCATAGTGGGTGTCAGAGACGCTGGTGGCCTGATGGAAGTTTAAGGAGCGAGATCCTTCTCAAAGACGGGTTGGGGGATGGATTAGGCCAGTCATGGCACTTCAACGGTCAGCTTGCTCGACGTCGTTTTATGATTGCTGGAGAATTCGATGGCCTGTACGAAACTTGGTCTCCGACAGGTCAAAAGACCTGGGAGACCTCGTACAAAGACGGCAACTATCATGGATACGAGAAAGGCTTCGATGAGGACGGCAACCTGAGCTGGTGTATTTACTACCATCGCGGGATCGTATTAGCAGATTTCTGTGGATACGAGCTGCTCGAGTAGGTTGCTAAGGAGAGCCGTGGGTCAACGAGTCCTAAGCCGACTAGGATCGCTGACACGGCGATCATTACCACAGAAAAAGTAAAAAGAGAGTCTGTGCTCATTTGCGTTTAGGAAGCTTTGTGGGGTGTTGCAATACGCTCCGCAGGAGCCAACCAGAATAAAGATGAAGTCACTAATTTTGAAGTCAGGCGGAAAAAAGTGGGTTTCGATTTAAAAAATCCGTGGGGGCATATTTGGGGGAACAAAATCGAAAGCTTAATAAATAAGATAATTAAAACAATAAGTTATCGTCTTTTTCCGGTCCCGTCCGCTCCGCCATTTATGTGAGTAAATATCCCTACAGAACAGTAAGTTAGTGAAAGCTTTAGGTCCGCCTTCCTAATCAGTACCCGCTTTTGTACCCGCCATTTACCGTGAAAACGACAAAAAATGCTGTGTAGCTTTTTTTGAACCCGAGCGAATCTTCTACCTATAAAAATTGCTTCGTCACCAAATTTGGATGGAAACAATCACAGATCGTCCTTGTTCGAATTACCTGATTGTCTAAAGAATACGGGAAACGCAATCAGTCAAACTAAATAAAGAAGAAACGCCAGTCCGCTCAAAAAAAACGCCGCAGGTACCCAGTTCAGCAATTTTAGTATTTGAACTATCCTACGAATTTGGCGGCCTTCGTTGACCCAAGGGTAATTTTGTTCTGGCACTGGCACGTTTAAAAATTGACACAGCGGATCCCATCCATCTGTAGCTCGGTGAACAAGCAAACGTTCGCTCGGGATCTTTTCCTTTACAGTCTCGATCCTCTCGAGAAAGACTTCTATTGTCTGTTCCTTGTCTTCAAAACGCCCATTCAATTCATTTTCCCATACGGTTTTCCCTATCATCTCAATGAATTTATTTGACGAGGGGACGAGCTTTCTCAGCCATCGCGGAAAGTTAGATGGAATCAGAAATATCGTTGTTTTAACGCTCTCATACCAGGCTTCAGGATCCCGAACCCCAAGGATTATTTTTGCATCGGGGTATTCGTTCGCAAGTTCTTCGTAGTAGGCTGCAGCAGGCCAGTCTACCGCCGCTTCAAACCCGTGAAATACCACATCCCAATTAACTTTTTCTCCGTTGGCTGCCCGGAGGAACAAGTCTATCTGACTAAAATCCTTGGGCACCTCTGACATGTGGTGGCATGGCGAATACCCTAATTGCTCAAGAGCTGTTTTTAATGAAAGTGTGCCGGTCCGGCCAAAACCTGCTCCAATAACTTTAAGTCCCATTTGACTACCCCCCTAAACAAGGTTGGTCATAAAATTCTGTTCAAGACTGTCTAAGCTTGGATGACGTTTGAGTATTTGGCCATCATGCTTAATCTCTTTCATACCTACCCCATAGAACGGTAAAAACTTGATAAAAAAGAACCAGCTATCGAACCCGGTTGTACAACTCCTTAAGACTTCAGCTCCGTTAATGTCACCACCGAGACGCTTTTCTGGCCAGACATAGCCCATGTCGATTATTATTTCGTTGGCTTGAACCAAATTTCCTTTGAACAGTCTGAGTACTGGTGAGTAACACCCGAAATCCCATCGCCGTTGTGATCAATGAATGTCTCTGATCTGGAAGTGACGTAGTTCACTCATTGAAGCCATATGCTTCGACCAAAATAACGCCTAATCAGTGAGGCCCCAAGTATTTATCGGTCGAATCCAGTTGCTGGCTCCAGTTCTTTTTGCTTTTTAGCCAATGTTCAAAGTTAGGAGAAACCCAGCCGGCGTCGTCTAGTGTTCCTGCCCTAATTACTCGGTAATCGCGATCCGGGCCAAAGCCAAAAGCAGCTGTTCCGCAGACCTTGCAAAAGTTTTGCTCCAACTCAGCTCCGGAAGAGCCATGCCAGTGGTAAGACGTGACATCGCCGCTGTGTGAAAAATCTGCAGCCGCAACGATTACAAGCGTTGCGAACTGAGACCCAGTGAACTTTTGACAGTCCGTACAGTGGCAATTAAGCATCTCGTGTGGCGCGGACGTAAATTCGTACCTTACCACCCCGCACCGGCACCCACCCTTTTGAGGCAATTTCATAAATCGAATCTCTTTTTCGGACTTGCGAAGTTTGTTTTTCTCAAGGCTCAGATCACACCAGCAGTGCATCGCCATAGGCACTGCCCACTGGTGCCTTTGCGGCAATGCCGCTCAGCTCTGATACGGCCGCAAAGCCACTTTTGATCAAACCTAGATCTGTTTCTTGATCCGGGGCGTATTCGGTATCTATCAGACCAAAGGTTAGCTTTCCGTCGGCCTCAACCTTCAGGGCACTTCGCTTCGAACCGAAGGGGGCAAGCCGCGCCCACTTCAAACCATGAATGCTCGCCAGCGGTAAGTCGGGAACGCTCAGGTTCAGTACTGTTTTCGGCGATGCGGTGGCGATATAAGGCAACAGCTTGGCCAGGTATTCTGCTGCAGAATCCCAGTGGTCAGGCAGATTGTCACCGGCACTGTCGATGCTAACGGCAATACCTTTAGAACCAAAATTTTGTGCAGTCATTGCCGCACTTACGGTGCCACTGTGAAGGGTAGCTCGCCCAGTGTTTAAGCCCGGGTTGATGCCGGAAACCACTAGCTCGGGCAACAGATCAAAGGCATTTAGGTGACTGGTAATTACACATAGGGCGGGTGGACCATTGAGCGCAAAGGCCCTACCGTCAAAGCCCTCGATTTGTGCCTCTTGTGCAATTACCTCTTCATTTTTGGCCAGAGGGCCGATTGACGCACCGGTGCCCGAGGCGTCGAAGTTGGGCGCCACCACAAGCACGTCGTGGCCGCACTGCTCGATGCTGCGCGCTAGAACATGCAGCCCGATGCTATCGATGCCATCATCGTTAGTGACTAATATTTGCATTGCTTTGTTATTACCTAGATTGCCTAATTGAAAACCGAGAACGCGTCGAAGTCTAAAACGGTCTCGAAGAGCCTGACGCCGATTTGCTCGAAAAGTTCGAAGCTTCTGACATTTGACATGTCAAAGTTAGCACCGCCAATTACAGGAATCGAAGCGTTGCCAAGCAGCGTCCATTTCATATCTTCGCGTAAGTCGGCTTCCCCATATTTTACCCCGTGCTCGGCAAGCTCAGCCAAGTACAGATCAATGTAGTCCTGCTGATTCGCTCGGCGCATGTCAGTTTGAATATTGGTGCTGATCAAGTAGGCAAAGTCCCAACTTGGTCTAATAGCCGCGATGAGCTGCCAGTCTATTACTGCTACCTCGCTGTCGTCAGCGGAGAAGAATAGATTTTCTACGCGGAAATCGTCATGGGTAAACGTAAGTGGAGCCTCACAAAGCTTATCCATAATCAAGGGCCAGCCCGATATCATTCGATCAAAATCTTGCCGCGCAATGGGCAAGGCATTCATAAAACGCTCTGCGAAAATTGGCGCGCAAGCCTGCATGTCATATTGGGTCTCGCGCAGGTAACCGTCCGCGTACGTGGGTAACCATTCGATCGTCGATGTCTTACCCCACAGTGGCGCAGAGATTTTCGCCAACGCCTTGATTGCGGATCTGATTTGTCTATCCGTGGCGCCGACGATTTGGTTGGGCGAATGCCAACCGTCCATAAATTCCATGAGCAAAACGATTTTTTCGTTTTCTTTATTAAACTCAGAGTAAAAGATTTGCGGCGTCCTAGCAGACATCTGTCCTGCTAATTCCGTATAGAAATTAAACTCCTTTTCGTAAAAACGATAATGCAGCGCGACTTGATGCATCCCATCCAGCGGCGCGCGTAGCTTAAGAAAATAATTTTTTGTTAGACCCGAAGCGGTGGTGGCGGTGACGCGGGCGAACTCGCCAGACTGGCCAATACCGTCGCCCACCCGCCTGTGTGCGATGTGGGTGATATCTTCGCCATCCATTTCCTTATCGTGCAGTACTAATGTCAGCAGCCACTCGTCGCTTACTGACTCAAGGTCTTCCGGTATCTGGCTCATGTTATTTCTTCCAGTTTTTTTATTCTTCTTCTTACTAGAGAGCACCGAGTCGGATTTTCACGATTGAAGTTCCTTGTCCTAGGCTTGGTTCGCTCCTATTTCTTCAGATTCGCTGGTATCTTTTTCGGGTGCAACAAAGATCTTAGATTGGCTATGCCTAGACGCAAAACTCAGCAACCAGAGCCACTAGAACGCTTCGTGTTATTCAATATCGAGCATGTCTTGGCGCCGCATCCAATGGATGTTTGGGCTGGGTCACTCATAGGGTCATGCCTTCGCTCGCTTTACACATCGTGCAGGTGGCCGATCTAATGTTGCTTGTTCCAACCGCGCAGTTGATAACGGGCAAAAGCTTATTTCATGCAGGTGGCGGGATAGAAATTAAGCTATTAACCTCATTGCGTTGTAATCTTCGATAGCCGAAAAAATCCGCTCTGTCAGCGCTTCAAAGAGCTGTCGGCTGCGAGCATTGTCTAAGTCGTAGTTGGAGCCTCCTATAACGGCGAAGCAAGTCATGGCTAGGAGCGACAACATCATGTATTTTTCTAACTCTTCAGCGCTGAATTCAATGCCTCGCGCAGCAATCCCCTGTAGGTACTTTCGGCAAGACTCGTCGTAAATTTCACGCCGTAAGTCGATTTGCACATTTGTGCACAAAAGATAGGCCAAATCCCAACCGGGCTTGTGGGCCATCATTAATTGCCAGTCGATCACAGAAATATCGTCGACCTCCGGCGTGAAGAATAGATTTTCCACTCGATAGTCCCAATGCGCCAAGGTCAACAAACCCTCGCTGAAGATATCCGGAAATTTCGGATAGTACGCAACGATCTTTGAGAGTATTTCGCGTCGCGATGGAGACATCAGGTGCCCGAATCGACGCAAGAACTCCGGCTGAAATTCGACCATGTCATCGACTAACTTCAGCATGTACCTTTCTTTCATGTCAGGCACCCAATCGAGCTGTTTTATGGTGCCCCAAAATTGAGTTGTAATTGGAATAAGGCCCTCAATCGCTAAATCAATCTCAACCTTGCTCGCGCCCTCGATCTGGTCTGGGTTGTACCAATTATCCAAAAACTCAAGCAGAAGAATGACCCTGCCTGTTTCTGCATCATGCTCGACATAGTAGGGAGTTGGCGTCTTCACGCTAATTTTGTTCGCTAGATTTTCGTAAAATCGTACCTCGCGGAGATAGAACTGGTAATCTCTTGCGACATTATCTAAGTCCTCGTTGGCCGTCTGCACTTTTGCAAATATCTTCGTCTCCAGCCCGCTAGCCCTTTTAGTTTCCAGAAGAGCGAACTCGCCGAGTTGCCCAATGCCCTCGCCGATTTGTTTTACTGTAAGGTCTACGATTTTGTCGTCTTGAAACTCCTCAACACCGCTAAGCGTCCCTATCAACCAATCGATCGAAATTTCGTTTATGTTGTCTATAGTTCGGGTCATCATTTTCCCAATCAAAGCGGCTCAACCACTCAATTTTTTTGAGGCCGAAAATAATGGTCCTGCAAGTTGTATGCCACGAAAGGGTCCTATTTTGCGGCAGTCCGATGGTACAAATGACGTAGTTTTCGCACCGTGTCAGTGCGCCGAGCCTTGGAGGAGTGCGTCGCGGGTTTGATCCGTTTCGAGGCTTGCCTGACATCGCTCGTCCAGGCGTTGTGCAACACCGACAGCTAAAGAATAATCGACCTTTCCGGGCAAGCATAAATTTGAAGCCTCTTAGAACTCCTCTCCGGTGCAGGACTTTCCTAGTGCTGTTTACCTGGTTCAAACAACTGCAGCAGTAATTATGCCCGAGAAATATTCTGTTGCTTGGGTTGCAGACAGTCGGGGCAAAACAGTAAGAGCAAGACAAACAGTGCCGGATCATCCTGATACCGACGCTTATTTGTCTGCAGCCAGCGGCAGGCGGGCTTTTGAGGCGATTAATATGTTTATAAAAGTCAAGCGATGGGTAAACAGGAGCCTGATTAATCGGCTTCTGGGGACTTCGGCTATGAAGCCTTCACGACCCCACAATTCTCAAAACGTTCTCTCGTGCCCATACTTGGATAGGTAAATCTATTGCCACCCAACCTTGGGCAGCTTAAAGCTCGCGAAGGAGAAGCTCCTCTTTTTCATCGAGAAAGTCTGCGAGGGCGGGTACGTCTGCCTCGCTAACGCCTGTCTTTGATAAATTTAGCCACTGTAGACTCCCAGGAACTCATCCACGGTGGGTCTAGGTCGTCAGAAAATGGTGGGACGTTAAAGCGCCGGATACACTTCCGAATAACTGTTCCGTCGTTCTCCAAATCAAAATCTAACACACTAAGCGCCCCGTGATCCTGATCAAACTTCGATGCCTGATTGATTTCAAGATCATTAACCCAGCACATGATGGCGGCATTTACGGCACCGTGGAGCACCAAAGCGATCTGATGCCAATCCTCTCGAAGCAGGTTCATTAACTGTTGGACAATACGATTGAAGAAATCATCCATCGTTTCTAGGCCACCCGTTGCTACCTGAAACTCCGGATCTTCAAACAAAAAACCGAGTTTTTCGATGCTGGTGTCGACGATGGTCTGAGGGGACCATTGATACTCGATCAAGGCTGAGTATGAATCGATGCTGATACCGCGTCTTTCTGCGATCGGCGTCGCCGTTTGTATTGTTCTAGGCAAACCTGAAGTTACGATCCGATCGAAGCGAACATTTTTCGTGTTTTCGTCAATTGCTAAAGCCTGTTTTTTGCCTTTGGGGGTGAGATCAACATGATTCGGTTCTTTGACAAACTGCCCATTAGTCATGTAGCTCACATCACCGTGTCTGAAGAGATATATCCTTTTCCGGG
>CACMHG010000028.1 GCA_902613475.1 K189A clade bacterium | reverse complement strand
TGCTTTAGAGGAATCTGCGATGACACCTTTAGATCAAGTAAACCTTAGCGAATTACCGAGCAAGAACACGCGGCTGGAGCAAACTCGATTGCTTTTGCAGGAGGCGCTCACATCATTCGAACCTGGGCGCGTTGCGCTCTCCTTCAGCGGTGCAGAAGACGTCGTACTGATTGATCTAGTCCAAGCGCTGGGTTTGAAGGTTGACGTTTTCTCTCTGGATACTGGCCGGCTGCACGAGGAGACCTATCAATTTATAGATACCGTGCGCGAGCACTATCGGCAGCCCATCGAAATGCTGTATCCAGATCCCGCGGGCGTGCAAACCCTTGTCAAGGAGAAAGGACTATTTAGTTTTTACCGCGATGGCCACGGTGAATGCTGCGGTGTCAGGAAAGTTGCCCCCCTACGCAGCAAACTCGCAAAGCTTGACGCCTGGATTACGGGTCAACGGCAGGATCAAAGTATCACCCGCGGCAATATTCCCTTGCGCGAAGAAGACACAAATTTCGCCGGTTCCTCGGCGGAGAGGCAGCCAAGCGCACTGATAAAATTCAATCCCCTGTCGGAATGGACGTCTGCAGATATATGGAATTACATTCGCGAACACGAAGTGCCATACAATGCTCTTCACGATCAGGGTTTTGTATCCATAGGCTGCCAGCCGTGCACACGCAGTGTTGGCCCCTTTGAGCACGAGCGGGCGGGGCGCTGGTGGTGGGAAGAAGCAACAAAAAAGGAATGTGGCCTGCACAGCCAGAACATCATCAATGTCGTTCAGGCCTAACGGCCTGCCTGGGGCCTTAACGAATCGGCAACCCAATATCCCTGAATAACGTTTCTCGTTCTGCCGCTGTGAAGCATTCTTGTGCCTTTGCAACGGTACGAGGTTCTAGGTGCGGTGCAAATGACTGGATCAGATCTAGCATGTAGCGCCGCAAAAAAGTGCCCCGGCGGAACCCAATATGCGTGATGCTGGATGTGAACAGATGCCCAGCATCGATCCTCACAAGATCAGAGTCTGATTCTTCGTCATATGCCATCGATGCAATAATGCCTACACCGAACCCAAGTCTCACATAGGTTTTGATGACATCGGTATCTGTGGCGGTAAACACCACATTGGGCTCAAGGGACGCCGCTACAAAAGCATCGTCTAACCGAGACCGCCCCGTGAACCCAAAAACA
Organism: K189A clade bacterium; assembly: GCA_902613475.1. Taxonomy (GTDB): domain Bacteria; phylum Pseudomonadota; class Gammaproteobacteria; order Pseudomonadales; family Azotimanducaceae; genus UBA4421. The sequence continues at coordinate 20,914 of CACMHG010000028.1, read as the reverse complement.
TAGGTCACGATCGGGTGCTGGACAATATCCTCAAGCGTGATAGTCCCTGGCGCGTCTGCCTTGCTCGCAAGCGGGTGATCCCTGGGTACCACGACTGCGCGATTCCATTCGTAGCACGGCATCATGATGAGATCCTTGAAATGCTCCATACCCTCGGTTGCAATGGCAAAGTCTGCAGCACCAGACGCCGCCAACTCCGCAATCTGTGCAGGGGTCCCCTGCTTCATATGTAGTGTTACATCGGGATAGTTGCGGCGAAATGCACGAATGATTTCTGGTAGAGCGTAGCGTGCTTGGGTATGCGTCGTGGCAATGGTGAGCTCACCAACACGCTCATTAGAGCATTCCCGCGCGATCTGCTTGATGGTAGCTGCTTGCCTGAGTACCTGATCAGCCATATCAATGATCTGCTGACCGACCTGAGTAACTTGGGTTAGGTGCTTGCCGCTGCGGACGAAGATCTCAACCCCAAGCTCGTCCTCCAATAACCGGATTTGCTTACTGACGCCGGGTTGAGACGTAAAAAGCGCTTGGGCCGTTGCCGACACATTCAAATCGTGGTTCGCCACCTCGACGATGTACCTCAATTGCTGCAATTTCATACCGTTAGCCCCATTGATATCGTTTTATAAAGGCAAGATGCCGCTTTCGAATGAGGCAGTAGTATAGCCGTTAAATTATAAAAAAATATTTCTTATAGCTTTTTATTCAAATTAGCAATGCCATGAGGCACATGGCCAGTGGGGATATGGGGCGAGGCGCGATCGCAGTGTGTGGCTTGGTCATCAAAGAATATGTCTGCTTCAAACGCCCGCAAAAAATCGGTCTTCTCCATACCACCCAAGAATAGGGATTCATCCAACCGAATATCCCAGTTTCTTAGTGTTCGAATCACGCGTTCATGAGCCGGAGCACTCCGGGCAGTCACAAGGGCGGTTCGGATAGGATTCGGGGATTCTGGGAATTCCTGCTGCAGGCGATGCAGAGCGGAGAGGAAGGCCTTAAACGGGCCACCGGCAAGGGAGTGATTGGCGCGATCTAACTCGGATTCACTGAAGGCGTCTAGGCCACTTTGTTGATAGACCCGCTCTGCTTCGTCTGAAAACAGTACTGAATCGCCATCGAAGGCAAGCTTCAGCGCTTCACCAGACGATTCTTTTAAAGGACGTGCTCGCCCGAGCAGTGTTGCTGCGGCAATATTTTGCGCCAGCGCCAAGCGGACATCATCTGCATTCGTCGAAAGAAACAAGTCACAGCCAAACGCCCTGATGTAGCGATAGGGAGATTCTCCGCCGCAGAAGGCTGCCCGGGTAATATCCAGGCTATGGGCACGAATCGAATTGAATACCCGCAGCCCTGTATCCGCGGAATTTCGCGACAAAAGCAGAATTTCTACTAGAGGTTTGTCACTCAACTTATTGATATTTAGCATTTTTTCAACAAGATAAAAGCCATCCCCCGGTTCTAGAGGAACCTCTTCCTGAGAAATTTGATAGTGACGATAAGCTTCCAACCCCTTTTGCTGATAAAGCTCATTGGAAATGCTCAGGTCAAACAGCGCGGTGGATGAAATTCCAACAGTGAGCGGCTTTTCCATCGCCTTTTTTTGCCCGCCAGTTCGGTTGGTATGGTCTGTCGCAGACATTGTTCAGGCGTCCAGATCAGGGATCAGCTCGCTTTCTAGCTGATGAATCGAATCTTTTAGTTTGAGTTTACGCCGCTTCAGCCTTTGGATACGCATATTGTCGTGGTGACGACTGGACATCAGGTGATTAATCGCCACGTCTAGGTCTCGATGTTCTGTTTTCAGGGTCTCGAGCCAGCGCATACGCTGTTCCCGATCATCTTCTAAATCCAAAACGTATCCTCAGTTAAGGCGATTAAGTCTCAAAATCAGGATAGCTCGAGTAGTGCTGCGCCCTCGGCCTCCAGGGACATCATCCGCTTTATCCACCCTTGCAGAATAACGAACTGAGCTTCACTCACGTCGAAGGCCTTGCGAATTTCATTGATCAGGCACTCTTCTTCTATTTCGAAGGCACCATCTGCATAGCTCAGCTTGCACAGGTTCATCAACACGATGAGCCGCTCTTTTCGCTCCGAAAAGACGGCCTCTATTCCCGCCAGCTCTAGGTATTCGATCTGAAAATCGGAAGAGACGCCCATCTCTCGGCGGAATGCCTCTAGCATGCCCTCCTCATTGGGATCCAATAAACCATCGGAAACGATCACGTTATGCGCCAGGCGCAGCATCGTCTCTTTTTGTTCACCGGTTAAATGAGAAAGCCACATACTGATTGCACTCCTTGCGGTTCATCCAAAGCCATCGTCGAGAAGTCTTCCCGATTAGTTCTCGGCTTTCGCGTGATTTAGTTGCGGGAAGGCCGCGGTGGAGGTCTATGCGATGATTTGCTGAACCAGGCTACAGACCATTATCAGAACAGATAACCAACCCAGACCCAGAAATGCTTTCATGATCAGGTTTTGATCGAAAAAATCCTCAATGAGATGCCACATATTTAGTCCTATAACTCGAGGTTTTGGCTATGAAATTTGGCGCCACCCTCATGCCCAATGAAGCAAAGGGGGTTCCAAGTGCCGACAATATGGTACCCGCAGCTGCGTATTGTTGACAGCACCTCACGCAAAAGATTGTTCCAAGATTGCCACCTTGGTTAGACTGGGATATGCCTGAATCCTTCGCGCATATTCCCCCTCATCTTCTCGAAAATTTCGAACGATCGCTTGTTCTGACCCCCAATGAGCGTCTCGCTAGGGAACTGTCGAGTGCATTCGATACCGTAATGATCGAAAATAATCGGCGAGCTTGGACAGCGTTGAAATGCCAAAGCTTGAGACGTTTCTGGCTAGACCTGCACACAATGCTGAAGGAAGCCGGCCTAACTCACACCCATTTACTGCCCGCTCATATCATCTACATGAGGTTCCAGCGGACCGCGCCAGATAGCCTGCGAAACCAGTGTCGTAGTGCGGTCGAGGCATGGATGCTGATCCGTCGGTATGGCATCGACCTCGACAGCCCGCAGATGCAATCTTCTCGGAACGCCTATTTCAGCGATTGGTGCCATAGAGCCGAGCCTGAGCCCTCGAGTGCCGAAATCGTCGAGGCTGATCTACCAGGGTTGCTTTGCGAGCATATCGATGAGCTTTTGCCTCTTATCGACGCGCCCCCTCTACTGATTGACATCGAGCACCTAGCGCCGGAGGAAACTCGATTTTTCGAAGCACTCGACGGGCGGCTAGCGTCAGGCGTGGCGCTGTATACAAACCAAACCTGGCATTCGAAATTCGACGCTGATTTAGGTCTGACGACCAAACCCATGATCGGTCGGGCTGGTGCCAAGGAGACAGTCTATCGCAGCTACGAAACACCGGAGCAGGAACTCATGGCAGCCTCCCAGTGGTGTCGTCATGTTCTACAAACAGCACCTGGCGCGCACATTGGCGTCGTGGTACCCACTTTAGATGCACAATATGATCGTGTGCTGCGTCAGTTTTCAGCGGCCTTGTCTCCAGAGTCCGGGAGCAGTGCGCCAATCTTCGATATTTCCGGCGGCAACAGTCTTGTCAGTCAGCCCGTATGGCGTCACGCCCGCATATTGCTCGATTGGATGCGCCAGCCCGCGGATCAAACCTCCCTTGCTCCGATGCTCAATTCGCCTTTTCTGTCCCTACCTTGGTGCAGAGATTTGAGGTCGAGCTGGCCAAAACAGGCTCGTCGACATCTACGGGTCACCGCATTTGCCCAGGAAGCTGATGCCCAGGCCCTGCTTAGTCTTGCGGCAGCACTACCCTCCCGCGCTCGACTGGATCGCTGGATAAAACACTTGCTCGATTTGCTGTCATCCGCCAAATGGCCGATGACCAACACTCTGGGATCGTTTCAATATCAGGCGTCGGAGCAAATCCAGGAAATACTTGCAACCCTGGCCCTTCAGACTGATGACACACTACTCACCTATGAAGAAGCGCTGAACATCATTGATTGGTCCCTCGATCAAACCTTTGCACCACAGAGACTGGCCAGCAATATTCAAATCCTTGGATTGCTTGAATCTACGGGCCTGACATTTACCCACCTATGGGTGTGCGGCATGAGTGCCGAGCAGTTTCCCGGTAGAGCTAAGCTCTCATCGTTCATTTCTCGCGGGATTGCCGTGGCACACGGGCTGCCCAGAAGTACTCAAACCCAGGAGCTGGCCTTCGCGGAGCGGATGCTTGATGGGTGGCTGCGGCGCAGTGGGCAAATATGCTTCAGCTTTGCTCAAAGCGACCAGGGCATGCCCATGGAGCCAACTACCCTACTCACAGGCATTTGTGATGTTACCCCCGGAAGCGAGGCTTTCACGCCATTTCAATTGAGCAACCGGCACCCGTATATGCAACCGAGCAGAATTGCTCTGATTGAGAGCCAAGATATTCATGGCTTCCCCACCCCCGCAGGCCTTATCGCCGGTGGCAGCGGCAGACTCGAAACTCAGGCAGCGTGTCCATTCATGGGTTTTGCGGTCTACCGCTTGGGATTGCCGCAACCTGAGGATGCCCGAGACTTACTGGACACCAGGGAGCGCGGCACATTACTCCACTGGATTTTAGAGAAAGTTTACTCTCTTGCCCCGAATTCCGACCAAGCAAAGTCCTTAGCTGAGGACTCCCTGAAATCGATCTGCGCGGAGGCGTTGAAGCGGCACGGCCACTTACCAGAGGCATTTGCGGAGAGTGAGAAAAGCCGACTGATAGACCTTGTTAGAGACTGGTTGGCGCTTGAGGCAGATCGGGATGCTTTTGACGTCGTGGAAACCGAGCAGCGTCATACCGTCAGTCTTGGGGATTGGCAGCTGCAGCTACGCATTGACCGCCTCGACAAAGTCGGCAACGACCTCGTAGTCATAGACTACAAGTCTGGCAAAGCTTCATCCGCAGCGGCACTCAGCAAACAGATGACTGCACCACAACTACCCCTATACAGTCTTATCCGCGACGACATTGCCGGTGTCTACTACGCGCAACTAAAACTTGATGACCAAAAAATTATCGGGGTAGGTGACAAGAATCCGCAGTTGGTCGCAACCAAGCACCGGCAGATGAAAACCATCGAGCCTGACAACAGCTGGGCAGCCCAGCGCGCAGAATGGCGAAGCGAACTGATGAACTTGGCCGTCCAAATTGGAGCTGGGGACGCCCGGGTCGATCCACAGCCCAACGCCTGCCGATACTGTCATCTAAAATCGCTGTGTCGTGTGGATGAAAAACGCCAAATGGTGGCAGCACTGTGACGAAAGCAGCTGCGGCTCCCCCGGATCAAGCCGACCGCGACCGCGCCCTGCAGGTAAATGAGTCATTTATCGTACAAGCACCTGCTGGATCCGGGAAAACATCACTGCTTGTAGAGCGTTACCTGAGATTACTCGCGCAAGTAGCGCAACCCGAGGAAATTCTCGCAATTACCTTCACCCGTGCAGCGGCGGCAGAAATGAAGCAGCGCGTGCTCCTGGAACTACAGAAGGACACATCATTGACCCAGGCGATCCGGGATAAGGATCGGTCGCTGAGCTGGCGTCTCAGCCAAAATCCCCAGCGCATGAAGATTCAAACCATCGACAGTTTCGCGACAGAAATCGCTACGCAAGTTCCTGGCAGCCAAAGCGCTGAGGGCATGCGCATTGAGGAGCAGCCCGCCCCCCTCTATCTTCAGGCGGCTCAAAATACCCTGGGCCGGTTGTTTTCCGATGACCCAAGTGGGCTATTCGTCGCGGAGTTTCTGGCGGCCCTGGACAACAATGCCAACACCGCGGAACGGGTGCTCAGCGCGATGCTGGCCAAGCGGGATCAGTGGCTGGATGTCACCGGATTAATAACCTCGCTGGCCCTGAGTGACGACTCAGCAATAAAACAGACAATGACCCGAGCAGTTAGCGATCTGCGTCGAGAGATTTTATCAACGGTCTCTGCTGCTCTAACGCCTAGCGACCATGAAATGATTCATACCTTGGCGAGGGAGACCGACAAGCAAGCAAGCCTTGAAGCTCTGTTGCCAATTATTTTGACCCAAGCCGGCAGCATCAGAAAAACCGTTGATCGTCGACAGAGTGAGGCATTTTCCGACAGCACGCTCAAGGCCCAGACAGTCGACTGGCTTAAAGATTTGCGCGAGCGGAAGTTAGAGGATCTGCTACAAACCTGCGCGATGCTGCCTGAAATCGACGAGGATTCTGACAAAGTCGTCGCCACCGGTGTGACCCTGGCGCTCGCCGCGTCTGAACTCGAAACGCTGTTACGCAAACGCCAGACCATAGATTTTACGGGCATGCTAATGCGCGCAAGTCAGGGTCTGCGAGATGAAGAAGGACCAACGGAGTTGGCTCTTTATTGGGACTACAAGATCAAGCATCTACTCGTTGACGAATTTCAGGATACCTCACGCAGCCAGTATCGATTTTTTTGTTTACTCACCGACGGGTGGAGTGCGGAAGAAGGCAATACGTTTTTTGCTGTGGGTGACCCGATGCAATCGATTTATCGCTTTCGCGACGCAGATGTTTCGATCTTCAGCCAATGTTGGGAAGACGGCCTGCCAAACGTGGGCCTCCAATCCATTCGACTGCGGGCGAATTTTCGCTCCAGCCGTGGGCTTGTTGACTGGAACAACGATCTGTTTGGGCGGCTATTCCCTCAAAGCGCTCTTCCAAAACTTGGGGCCATACCCTTCTCCCCAGCGGTTGCGCGAAAAACCGATTCCAACGCCATGGGCAATGCACCTGCCGTACAGCTTCATGGATTCACAAACGAACAGCTTGAAGCCCAGGCGATTGCCAATCATGTGTCGGCATTGCTCAAGCAGCATCACGCAGAAGAGAAATATCGCATCGGCATCTTGTGCAGAGCACGTACGCACCTGCCGAACATACTCAGAGCGCTGCAGGCCGCAAACATTGCCTATACCAGTACCGACATCGACGCCCTTTCCGAGTCACCGGTTGTCACTGACCTGATGAGCTTACACACACTTCTGCTGCGTCCAGCAGAGCAGTTAGCTTGGCACGCCATATTGCGCAGCCCAATGGTTGGTCTATCGCTGAACGATCTCGAGCACTTTGCAGACGCGCCAGACCTAGAGGCTTATACGCTGCAGCAAGCTGAAGTCGACCCTGCGGTGGAGCGGTTTGCAGACGCCCTTACATGGGCCAGACCCAGATTGTACGAACTGCCCATAACTGAGGTTATTGAGGGTTGCTGGATGAGACTTGGCGGCGTTGACGCCTATCCACAATCGAGCTTATCTCAAGCCCAGCGATGGTTCGATCTGCTTGAATCCATGGGAGAAAGTGCCTTGGATCCGGATGCCGTGCAGGCGAAGACAGAAAATCTTTATGCGCAGGATATGGGTCAATCGCCTGTTCAGGTTATGACCATCCATAAATCCAAAGGACTCGAATTCACCGACGTCATCTTACCGAATCTCGGACGTCAGTCCCGGTCAGAAGAGACTGACATCATGCTGTGGCGCCCTAACAATGATGACCTGCTGATTGGCATAAAAAACGATTCGGTGCATAACTGGCTTGCTTTTGAAGAGAAAAACCGACGTGAAAATGAGACTAAGCGATTGCTTTATGTCGCGTGTACTCGAGCGGAAAGCAGTCTTTGGCTCAGCACCGCATCCCATAGCCAGCGCCCACAGGGTCTGGCCAAGTACTTGCCGCCAATGGCTGGCGAATTTAGTTCCTCCGAAAAAGATGCGGAAAAACAACCACTGGTCCTACCTGCCATGCAGGGACATCTCGCCCACCTACCCCCATCCTACCAATGGAATCCAGTAACCCTCAGCGACAACAAATACCGCAGTGAGACCGCCGTAGACCACGATATTGAGGCAGACGAAGTTGGCCAGACAATTGCCGTCGAGACGGCTAGCGAAATAGATGTCGATGATCGCCAAAACCGCTTCAGTCTGTCTGTAGGGAATTTAGTGCATCAGGCACTTGCCCACATTGCGCTTGGGTATCGCAATGGTCGTGTCTACGACTTCGATGCGGTGACTGCCTACTTAGAGCAGCAAATGCCCAGGCTCGATGCCCACCCTGATCAATGGCAGCAAGTGACAGAGGTCGCGCTCCTGCATATCGACAGAACCCTCAAAAACCCAGCGGGACAATGGTTACTTGAGGCGCATGTCCACGGTCAGGTCGAGTGGCCGATTACGATCGCAGTGGACGGAGTAGCAAAACGGCTTGTCATGGACCGAGTATTTTTTAGCCGCGACTCTTGGTGGATTGTCGACTACAAAACTGCCGAGCCAGATCCCAATCAAGCGGTTGCTGACTTTATTGCACAAGAGGTGAGCCGCTATCGCGGCCAGCTGGATCAATACAGCAGCGCTCTATCTGCCCTGCTCAGTGACCGACCTGAGCGTTTTGAAAGCTCAGCAAGCTCTAAAGCGCCAATAAAAACAGCGCTCTATTTTACTGCCCTGCCCCTACTCGAGACGCTAACCACCCGCCTCGACTGATTGCTTTTCAAATCGGGGTGTTTACCATGCGGCCTCCACGCATCAAGGAGTTCTCTGTGCAAACAGAACATGCGCAACTTGACAATCTAAATGTCGAGCAACAAGAGGTTCTAGTAACCCCAGAACAGCTGAAGCTAAAGCTACCCGTAAGTGAAGGAGTCAGATCGGCTGTTAACGGCTATCGCGAGACTGTGCGAAATATTGTGGATCGCCAAGATCCCAGGATGCTGGTCGTTGTTGGCCCATGCTCTATTCATGATGTTGAAGCCGCAAAGGAATACGCAGAGCGCCTGAAGAACTTATCGGACGAAGTTGCGGATCAGGTTTTTATCGTAATGCGCGCTTACTTCGAAAAGCCCCGAAGCACCGTTGGCTGGAAAGGACTTATCAACGATCCCTTCCTCGACGACAGCTTTAAGGTGGCCCAAGGCCTGGAAATAGGTCGGCAACTGCTGCTGGATTTATCGGAAATGGGACTGCCTCTGGCGACGGAAGCCTTAGACCCCATCACCCCCCAGTACCTCCAGGATCTGATCTCATGGTCTGCGATCGGCGCTCGCACGACCGAATCTCAGACGCATCGCGAAATGGCCTCGGGACTTAGCTGCCCAGTCGGCTTTAAAAACGGCACGGATGGTTCCCTCAGCGTAGCGATCAACGCACTCCAGTCGGTGGCAAACCCTCATCGGTTTTTGGGTATTAGTCCTGAGGGACAAGTGAGTGTGATCCATACCAAGGGCAATGCGCATGCGCACATCGTTTTGCGTGGCGGCAGCAACGGGCCTAACTATTCCCCAGAGCATATCGCTAACTGTGAGGGCGCTTTAGCGAAGTTAGACCTCACTCAATCGATCATGATCGACTGCTCTCACGCAAATTCAAATAAGGACCATCGTCAGCAACGCAACGTTGTGGACTCTGTGCGTAGGCAGCTCGCGGCGGGTAACCACTCTATTACCGGCCTCATGATTGAAAGCCATATCAACGCAGGCAATCAAAGCATCAACAACGCCGGTGGGTTGAGCTACGGTGTTTCGATTACCGATGCATGCATCGATTGGCAAGAGACCGAAGAACTACTAAGAAACCTTGCCAGCACCATGGCCGAGCGAGGTGCTTAATCGAATTGTGGGGCGCATCGCTCTAGCAGAACGCTGAGCGCTGCTTCCCTACGTGTAGTACGCGTTCTCCGTGATCGTGTGGTCGGTCATATCCTTGACCGCTGAGAGTTCTGGTACGCGCCCTAGTAGCGTCGTTTCAACGCTACCCTTCAGCGTTAAGTCCACCGCCGAACACCCCTGGCAGCCGCCACCGAACTGCAGCACTGCCTCGCCAGCCTCGGTTATCTCAACCAAGGAGACGACGCCTCCATGTGCTGCCAAGCCTGGATTAATCTCGTTATAAAGTACGTAATTGACGCGATCCTCTATCGGAGCATCGGGGCCAACCTTGGGTACACGGGAGTTGGGAGCCTTAATCGTCAGCTGACCACCCATCTGGTCTTCTTGATAATCTACCTCCGCATCCTCTAAGTAAGGTTCACTACGACCTTCGAACCAAGCGCGGAACCCTTCATACTCCACCGCAATATCTCCCTCCTGCTCTTCACCAGGTCGACAGTAGGCGATACAAGTTTCTGCTTGGGGAGTGCCTGGCTGGGCGACGAAAATGCGAATGCTCACTCCTTCGTCTACTTGCTTGGCGAGCAATCCCTGAAGGTAAGTCTGTGCGCTTGCAGAAATTTCGATCATCGAACACCCTTGTTTTGCGAAACCGCGTTTTGTGGCTCGCATTGTACATCGGGTACGCGTTCAGAACAGACGAAGTCCTATCCTTTGTCTCGACCCGCATCAGAAGGGATCAGACCCCTGTTACGTTTCAATATGAAGGAATCTCAAGAAACGCTGTCAGCGGTTGAGTTGTTGAATCATCTGCCGCGACCTAGAGTATCTCGATAGTGATTAAGGATTTTCCGGAAGACTGCCCGCCAGTCGTGAAAGATCGCCCGGCACCGAGTGCGCGAGAGATTCCTGTCAGCGAGAGAGCCGGCGAGAGCCTCAGCGAGAGATTCAGCAACAGATCCTGCCAGAAAATCACAATGCCGCAGAACCAAAGAGAACAACATGCCAACACCAGTAACCAAGCCCCGCATGATCCCTCATCAAAGGCCGACCAGGGAACAGCTACTGCTACTTATGCAGGAACGGATTTTGGTACTCGACGGTGCCTATGGCAGTGCTTTCCAAAACTACAGCCTGTCTGAAAAGGCATTTCGCGGCGAGCAATACGCGGATCATGAACATCCTCTGCAGGGCAATCACGATATTTTAAACATCACACAGCCAAGCATTGTTGCCGAGGTGCATGACGGTTACCTTGAGGCAGGTTGCGACATCATCAGCACGAACACGTTTAACGCAACATCGATTGCCCAGGAGGATTTCGGTACTCAAGACATCTGCTTCGACTTAAATCAACGTGCAGCACATATCGCTCGCACCTGTGCCGACGCGTTAAGCGTAACAGGCAGGCCCCGCTACGTTGCAGGCAGCATCGGGCCTACCAATCGAACAGCGAGCATTTCGCCCGACGTTAACCGCCCGGAGTTTCGCAACGTTGACTTTGATCAACTTGTGCATGCCTACACCGAAGCCGCCGAAGGGCTCATCGCCGGCGGCATTGATATTTTCTTGATTGAAACCGTGTTCGACACGTTAAACGCAAAGGCGGCAATCGCAGCAGTACATCGTGTCAATTCAGCTTGGGACGAGCCCTTTCCGATCATCATCTCGGGCACGATTACTGACGCCAGCGGACGTACTCTGTCGGGCCAAACCTGCGAGGCATTTTTGTACTCGGTCGAACATGCGAATCCAATTGCAGTTGGCCTGAATTGTGCGTTGGGCGCAGAGCAACTTAGACCACATGTAGCCGAGCTTGCGCGATTGAGCAGCAACGGGGTCAGTGCGCACCCGAACGCTGGGTTACCCGATGCGTTTGGCGAGTACACCCAAAGTGCTGCACAGATGGCGGATTTTATTCGTGAGTTTGCTGAATCCGGCTGGCTGAACATTGTCGGTGGTTGCTGCGGCACCACTCCTGAACACATTAAGGCCATTGTTGAAGTCGTTAATGACGTGGCGCCTCGACCAATACCCGTGTCCCGCAGAGGAGAGAACGATCCCGTCGAAAGCCAGAGGCTCTTTAAAGCCGAGCTAACCATAGCGGGACTGGAGCCTTTAAAGCTCAATGAAGAATCTCTTTTTATCAATGTGGGTGAGCGCACCAATGTCACGGGTTCTGCCAAATTCGCCCGACTCATTCGAGAAAACCAGTACATCGAAGCATTAGACGTCGCAAGACAGCAGGTAGAGAACGGCGCACAGATTATCGATATCAACATGGATGAAGGCATGCTGGACGGCGCTGATGCCATGCAGCACTTCCTGAATCTTATCGCCACGGAACCGGATATTTCCCGGGTGCCGATCATGATCGACTCGAGCAAATGGGAAGTGATCGAAGCCGGACTGAAGTGCGTCCAGGGTAAGGCCATCGTTAACTCGTTAAGCCTTAAGGAGGGCGAAGAGGCCTTCGTCAGACTAGCCCGCAAGTATCAGTCCTATGGTGCCGCCATGGTGATTATGGCCTTCGACGAACAAGGACAGGCAGATTCTTACCAACGCAAGATCGATATCTGTAAACGCAGCTTCGATATTCTTATCGAACAGGCAAATGTTGATCCGCGAGACATTATTTTCGATCCCAACATCTTTGCCATTGGCACCGGTATTGAAGAGCATGACAACTATGCGGTTGACTTTATTCAGGCCGTCGAGTGGATACATAAACATCTTCCCGGTGTCAGCACTTCGGGCGGCCTCAGCAATGTCTCCTTCGCGTTTCGGGGCAATAATTTTGTCCGTGAGGCCATACACACGGTATTTCTGTATCACGCGATTCGCGCCGGGCTAACGATGGCTATCGTGAATGCGGGGCAGCTCGGCATTTATGATGATTTACCCGACGACGTACGTGAGGCTGCAGAGGACCTTGTGCTGAACAGGCGCCCAGACGCTACCGAACGCCTGCTTACCCTAGCCGATAATCACAGCCCCAGCTCTTCCACGAGGGAGTCACAGACCGATACTTGGCGCGAGTTAGCCGTCAAAGATCGGCTCACCCACGCACTCGTGAAAGGCATTAACAGCCATGTCGTCGAGGACACGGAAAAGGCAAGATTATCGGCCGACCGGCCATTGGATGTTATCGAAGGCCCCCTGATGGACGGCATGGGCGTAGTAGGAGATCTGTTTGCCAGCGGCAAAATGTTCCTGCCTCAAGTTGTTAAAAGCGCCCGCGTCATGAAGCAGGCAGTAGCCCATCTGGTGCCTTACATAGAGGCCGAGAAAGCCAAACGCGGCGATGTTCAGAAAAGCGCCAAGGGCAAAATTGTTCTGGCAACGGTTAAGGGCGATGTGCACGACATTGGTAAAAACATCGTTGGCGTCGTCCTGCAGTGCAATAACTACGAGATAATCGACCTGGGCGTCATGGTTCCTGCGGAAAAAATACTGCAAACAGCGGTAGAGGAGAACGCGGACGCGATTGGTCTATCGGGACTCATCACCCCATCACTTGACGAGATGGTGAAGGTTGCGGCGGAGATGCAGCGCAGGGGTTTACGCATACCTCTGCTGATTGGCGGCGCGACGACCAGCAAGGCTCATACTGCGGCTAAGATCGCGCCGGCCTATGAAAACAGGGCGACGGTATACGTGAGTGACGCCTCCCGAGCGGTTGGTGTTGCTGCCAAGCTGCTTGCGCCGGAACAAGATTACGAACAGTTCTCGCAGGAAATTGCCGCGGAATATGCACTGATCAAAAACCGCGTCGAGGCACGACGAGAAAAGCGTGCTTTCTTAACACTGGACGCGGCTCGCGCCAATGCCGTGGGTTTTGATTGGAACACCTACACCCCCCCTGTTCCACACCATTCAGCGGTTCAGGTCATCGAACCCTCCTTAGAGGAGTTGCTGCCCTACATTGATTGGTCACCCTATTTCATGACCTGGGAACTGGCCGGAAAGTTCCCCAATATTCTTGAGGATGAGGTGGTTGGCGAGGCTGCAACCGCGCTATGGCATGACACGCAAGAGCGCCTTGGTTGGCTCATTGCAGACGGCCGACTCAGCGCCAAGGGTGTTTTGGGCTTTTGGCCAGCAAATCGACTGGGCAACGATGATATTCGTCTCTATACCTGCGAAAAGCGCAGCACCCCACTAGCCGACCTATGCCACTTGCGGCAACAGGCACCCAAGCCCGACGACTTGAGCCCGAATCTCTGCCTTGCAGATTATGTGGCACCTGAGGGTATCGCAGACTACGTTGGCGGTTTTGCCGTCTGCTGCGGCGGCAATTTAGAGGAGATCCTCGCTGATTTTCCCAACGACGACTTTAACCAAATCATGATCAAGGCCTTGGCTGACCGTTTCGCCGAGGCCTTCGCCGAATATCTGCACTGCAAGGTGAGACGACACTACTGGGGTTACGCAAGCTCGGAGGAACTCGACAACGAAGCACTAATCAAGGAGCGCTACCAGGGAATTCGGCCCGCGCCAGGCTACCCGGCCTGTCCTGAACACAGCGAGAAAGAAACCTTGTTTGAGCTGCTTGATGCTACCGATCTGGCTGGGATTGAACTCACCGAAAGCTACGCGATGTATCCAGCTGCGTCCGTGAGCGGCTGGTATTTTTCCCACCCCGATGCTCGGTATTTCGGGGTTGGCAAGATTGATGAAGATCAGTTAGCGGACTACGCTGAACGCAAAGGACTCGACCTTGCGTTGGCGAGACAGCGCCTGCAGCCAGTCCTTTCCGATTAGGGGCGCATACCGTGCGCTATGACCGGGAGCGGGTTAACGAATCTTGCCCATAGCAGTATTGCTACAGGTCGAAAGACCAACCTGAAATATAAAAAATGCAGAATGCCACTGCAGCCGTGAACATCACGAGTATCGCCATGGCGTCTGCTTTTGAATCATCGCTTTGCATTGTTACGGATGCGTCAGTGATTTCTTCCAAGCTGTTTGGACCGTCTTGGCCTTCCTGGTGTCCGTCGCTCATATGTCCCCCAATGAGTAAATGGTTTCGGGATTAAATCCCGCGCCTATGCGCGGCGGCAATTATAGGCCCAACTGCACCCAGTACAAGCATCGCGCTGCCAGCCGCGAAATCTCATGCCTTTACCCGGTTTTTTATCTGACTTGGCAAAAACTTATTTCGTTAGAACAAAACGTGCTGACAGACAGACAGACCGCCTAAGTTACAATGCTGTCGCCGAAGCGCTCGGCCATGAGGAGTAATCAGCACATGTATCAGTACAACGAGTTTGATCGAAATTTTGTCAACCAGCGTGTTGCCCACTACCGAGATCAAACCGAGCGTTACCTGCAAGGCGACCTATCCGAGGATGAGTTCCTGCAGCTGCGCCTGCGCAACGGGCTGTATGTCCAACGCCTGGCGCCAATGCTGCGGGTAGCGATCCCTTATGGCACCCTGTCCAGCCAGCAGCTCAGGGCATTAGCGTCCATTTCTAATGATTTTGATCGCGGTTATGGACACCTGAGTACGCGTCAGAACATGCAGTTCAACTGGCCGGCGCTTGAAGACGTGCCGGATATCCTGCAGGCCTTAGCCGACGTTGATATGCACGCCATTCAAACCAGCGGTAGCTGCATACGCAACGTCACTACAGACCAGTTTGCCGGCGCTGCCGCAGACGAGGAAATTGACCCACGACCATTCTGTGAACTATTGCGGCAATGGTCCACCTCGCACCCAGAGTTCGAGTGGCTGCCGCGCAAGTTCAAGATTGCGGTCACTGGCGCCACCTTCGATCGAGCAGCCATCGGTGTTCACGATATTGGCATACGCATGAGTGGCAGCAGCGAGCAGCCAGAGGATGCCCTCGCTGATATTTACGCCGGGGGCGGCTTAGGCCGCACGCCAGTGCTGGGTGCCTTGATTCGAGAGCAACTGCCAGTCAAGCATCTGCTGACGTATACCGAGGCGATCATGCGGGTTTATAACCGGTACGGCCGTCGGGACAATAAGTACAAAGCCCGAATCAAGATACTGGTGCGCGCGTTAACGGCTGAGGGGTTTAAGGCTCAGGTTGACGAGGAATGGGCTGCGATCAATCACGAGCAAGGTGCTGTGCCTGCCGCTGAGCTGAGCCGATTGAGTGCTTTTTTCGCCCCACCGAGCTTTGCCGAGTTAGACAATGCGAGCGAGCTTTTGGGCACTCAGCGCCTTGAGAATCCAGCCTTCAACCGGTGGATGAAGCACAATGTTCATCCGCATCGAGTGAGTGGCTACTCGGTGGTTACGCTATCAACAAAGGCCACGGGCATGCCGCCCGGTGATGTGAGCTCGGATCAGATGGATGCCGTTGCGTCCTGGGCAAATTCCTATGGTTTTGGCGAAATTCGCATTAGTCATGAACAAAATTTTGTTCTACCGCATATTCCCCAGGACAAGCTCTACGCGCTATGGCAACAGGCGGATGCCATTGGCCTGGGCCATTTCAATGCGGGACTCATCAGCGACATGATTTGCTGCCCCGGCGGCGACTATTGCTCCCTCGCTAACGCAAAATCATTGCCGGTTGCCGAAGCGATTCAACGTCGCTTTGCCGATTACGACTACCAGCATGATCTCGGAAGTTTAGATCTCAACATCTCTGGCTGCATGAATGCCTGCGGCCATCATCACGTCGGGCATATCGGCATTCTTGGTGTGGATAAAAAGGGACAGGAGTTTTATCAGATCTCCCTGGGCGGTCATGCCGGGCACTCGGGTGAAGCCCCACGGCTTGGCCAAATAATCGGGCCATCCGTAGCTAGGGAAGAGGTCTGCGATGTCATAGAGAAAGTCATTCAGGTCTATTTGGGACTTCGTTTCGAGGGCGAGACCTTCCTGAGCTGCTTCAATCGAATCGGCATACTGCCCTTTAAGGAGAGTATTTATGCCAAGGCTGCTTAAAAGAATCCACGGCGACTGGCAAATTTGCGATGTTGCTGAAACCCCTTGGATAGCTCAGGACGAATGGCGAGCTGGAAGCGCACTTCAGGTCAGCGTTGACGCTGAACCCTCAACGGAATGGCTAGACGCCTCATCGATTGCAATTGACTTTCCTGCCATGACCGATGGGCGAGGCCTATCATTGGCAGTCCTTCTGAGAAACCGCCTTGGCTATCGAGGTGAGTTAGTCGCGCGAGGGAGTGTCCATCAGGATATTGTGCATTTTTTGGCTCGTTGTGGCTTTGATGCCATCGAGCTACCCGATGAAGAGCGCCTAGAGACCGCCCTGAAATGGATAAATCCGCACACGGGCTATTATCAGCCTTCAGTGATCAGCAGCGAATCTACACTGACTAGCGCCAATTGACCCACGGGACGAGTACTCGGTTGAGCAGAGGGTTCGCCAAGGAGTGCTCATCGGTCAACAAGGTTCGCGCCTCTGCTAGGCTGTCGTCATGAATGATACTGATATCCTGCAGTCTTTCTTTCTGATATTCGGCGGCGCCGCCGTTATCGCGACAACGGCACTGTACCTTCGTCAGCCCATGCTGGTTGCCTACATTGCTCTTGGGGCCCTTGCGGGACCCTTTGGGTTAGCGCTTGTGGATGACACAGCGCTTCTTTCTGGTATCGCAGAGATCGGCATCATTTTTCTGCTTTTTCTCGTCGGGTTAGATCTGCCCACACATAAGTTGAAAAACATGTTGGGCGAGTCCCTGTTAACAGCACTCGGCACTACCGCGGTATTTTTTTCAGCCGGCGCTGGCGTCATGCTGGTCTTCGGCTACACGGTTACCGAGGCGGTGATTGTTGGCATCGCCATGACGTTTTCGAGCACGATTCTTGGCATAAAACTGTTGCCAACCACGGTGCTCCACCATCGCCATATCGGTGAAATCGTCATAAGCCTGTTATTGGTGCAAGACTTATTGGCAATCATCGCGTTACTTTTCATAGGGTTCATGGGGAACCCCACAGAGCACAGCAATATTGCATTGATCGGCTTGGCAGCAGGGTTGCCCGCGCTTATCGGAGGCGCTTTGCTCGTCGTCAGGTTTGTGCTTTTACCCTTGTTGGAGAAATTCGACGAGTTCCACGAGTACATTTTCTTGCTGGCAATCGGATGGTGTTTAACCATTGCCCAGCTCGCCCATAGCCTTGGTTTGTCATACGAGGTTGGCGGTTTTATTGCCGGCGTCAGTTTAGCCACCAGTCCCATTGCCCAGTACATCGCCACTCACTTAAAGCCGCTGCGAGATTTCTTCCTCGTTATGTTCTTTTTCACTGTAGGGGCGTCAATTGACTTGAACTTGCTGCCGGGTGTCTGGCTGCCAATTTCGGTACTGTCTATCACCGTGCTGCTGGTCAAACCTTTGACCTTTACTCGGTTGCTGCATATGCAGGGAGAAACTCTGCCGAATGCCAAAGAGGTCGGTCTGAGGCTTGGTCAAGCCTCAGAGTTCTCTCTCTTAGTGAGCTATGTAGCAATTCACGCCTCGCTGTTGTCTATGGAGAGCGCGGTCATACTGCAGGCTGCTACGGTGCTAACGCTGCTGCTCAACAGCTACCTCGTCGTCTCCCGCTACCCCAATCCGATTGCCGCAGATCCAGCGCTGCGGCGCGATTAAAGCTGCGGCGTGATTAAAGCTGCGGCGTGATTAAAGCTGCGGCAAGGATCAGCGGTCTTTCGCTAAAACTGCCTAAACGATTCTTAGAGATGTACGACGCCTCGGCCGACCATATTTCCAGCGAGGATGCGATCGATAGCGTCGGATAAAGTTTCCAACGACAGCGCCTCCTCGAGGTCAGACAGATCCATCAGCCAGTCTGTTGCAAGACGCTGCCAAATCTCTGCTTTTTGCTCGATTGGTAGTTGAACTGAATCAACCCCAAGCAGGTTCACATGACGCAAAATGAACGGCAGAACTGAGGCTCCGAACGTTGGCGCCGCAACGAGGCCGCATGCAGCCAAGCTGCATCCATAGCGCAGGCTCTTGACGCCGTTAAACAGAATATCGCCTCCCACAGTATCAACAACACCTCCCCAGGTTTCCGCGAGCAGCGGCTTATCGGCTCCGGCGGCGGCTTCTTCTCGGCTGATCACGCTGGCTGCGCCAAGGCTTTTCAACCAATCACTTTTTTCAGCCTTACCTGTTACGGCAGTTACGTCATATCCCAGATGGGAAAGGAGCTTCACCGCAACGGAGCCCACCCCTCCTGTCGAACCAGTTACCAGCACAGGCCCTGAATCCGGTGTCATGCCTGATTGTTCCAGTTTTTGCACACACTCGGCGGCAGTAAAACCCGCAGTGCCGATAATCATGCTCGCGTGAAGGCTCAAACCCTCAGGACACTTCACTGCCCACCCTGCGGGAATGCGAATACGCTGGGCATAGCCACCAGAGGTTCCCATACCCAAGTCAAATCCAATGGCGATCACCCCATCGCCGGGAACAAAGTTCGGGTCGCTTGATTCAAGGACGATGCCCGCCGCATCAATCCCCGGAGTATGCGGAAAGTTCCTAGTAACGGCGGGATTACCAGTGGCGGATAGACCATCTTTATAGTTCAGCGAGGAGAATTTGACGTCGATCAACAGATCGCCTTGGGGCAGTTCACCTTCATCGCGCTCGATTACGCTGCGCGTAAAGCCCGAATCATTTTTCTCTACCCGAAATGCCTGAAAACCCATGGTCTCTCCTATTTTCTTACAAATTCCAGCATGTGATTCACACGATCTAGCGCCGCATTTGCCTTGTCAAGCAAACGCTCCAAGGGCTTCTTCGTCTCTACCCAGGTCACGCCAAACACGTCCTGCTCCCCACACTGCTGACCAATGTACTCATCACTGGTTGCTAGCTCGTCAATCAAATGAAGCTCTAGCGCTCGCGTGCCATACCAAGCTTCGCCGGTAGCGACGGCGTCAAGGTCGAGATCAGGCCGATTCTCAATGACGAACTCCTGAAACAGCGCGTGAACATCTTCCAACTCCTGACGAAACTTTTCCCTACCCTCGTCGGTATTTTCACCGAGAAGCGTCAGAGTTCGCTTGTACTTGCCCGCCGTCAGAACTTCGACATCGACATCGTTCTTCTTCAACAGCCGGTGCACGTTGGGCACCTGGGCGACGACACCGATGCTGCCAATTACCGCAAAAGGTGCCGCAACAATCTTATTCGCGACCGCCGCCATTAAGTAACCGCCACTTGCAGCCACTCGATCGACGACAGCGGTGAGTGGTATACCCGCAGAGCGTATCCTCATCATTTGCGAGGCTGCCAACCCATAGCTGTGTACCATGCCTCCTGGACTCTCAATACAGACCACGACCTCATCGTTCTGGGTCGCCATGGTAAGCACCGCAGTAGTCTCTATCCGTAAATGCTCGACCGCTGTGGCTGCAACATCACCGTCGAAGTGAATAACAAATGTTCTCGGTTCAACTTCCTCAGACTTAACGCGTCCCTCGGCACCGCTATTTTCCCCTCCTTCTTGGAGGTCAGGCTCATTATTCTCGCCGACCGCCTCAGGATTCAGATCCTTATCAGATGTTGCTCCGGAGGCAGCAGCTGTGTTGGCAGCCGTACCATCGACGGTTTTTTTGGCCTGTTGCTTTGCGGTGATTTTTCCTCGCGCTTTTTCTGCTTTCAGCTCCAACTTATGCTGTTTTTTTGCTTGATCTGGATTGAGTAACGTTCGCTCCATGGTGAATCGAAGGTCACGCATATGCTCGTTGAGCTTCTGCACCTGTAGGTGGCCCTGAGCACCCGAGCCGCCGCCCTTATTGAGAGAGGCTAGAAAGGAAATCACCACAATAAAGCCGATAACAAGAGTGACTACCTGACCTAGAAACATCAGGTATTCGTAGAAAAAAGTCATGAAGTTAGCGCCTTACCGAGTAGGCCGACACTTTAGCGACAGCGAAGGCCAAGCGTCTAGCATTGACAAATACCGCTTATCGTCTTGGGCTATGTGTCTCGACAAAGCGATCGCGGCTTTGCTAGTTTCTTTGTCACTAACACTGCACTGCAACAGGCCAGGCAGAGCAATAACATTAGAGAGTGACGTGCAGGAATTTTTAGAAAGCCGCTTTTTTGCTGACGCGGCTGGAGAGCTCGCGACAGACGTCGAATTTCGATTTCCAGATCACAGCGTATTTTGCGATATCCGCAACCGGAGCCTTAGCTTCCCGGACATATCAAGCGCAGATCTTGTGCTCTACTTCGAGTCTCCCCAACAAGCTAAGGGTTTGCTTTCAGGCTCGTTGGACCCGATTACCGCATTCATGGAGAGCAAGCT
>CACMHG010000027.1 GCA_902613475.1 K189A clade bacterium | reverse complement strand
CGACGAGCTGCTGCTCATTCGAGAATATGCTGCGGGTTTTCATGAGTTCCAGCTCACCTTGCCCAAGGGTGCTGCAGAGCCGGGGGAGAGTCTAGAAGCAGCAGCGAATAGAGAACTCGCTGAGGAGGTTGGTTTTGGCGCGAACGACACTCGCTTTGTAAAGCGCCTTAGCATTGCTCCTGGGCATATGGGTTTTACCATTAACGTGGTGATGGCCAATGATCTCTTCATCCACAAACTTCCCGGCGATGAGCCCGAGCCGCCAGAACTGGTGCTTTGGCCACTCGCAAAAATCGACGAGTTACTCGAACATGAGGAATTCTTCGAAGCCCGCGCGATCGCAGCACTGACACTATGTTTGCCACAGTTGCTGCGTAGCAGTGTTTGAGAACAAAGCAAACGACATTGATAACGACGAGGAATAATTATGGACCAGGCTATCCCGCAAGATTGGGTGGAGAGCGTAACCCAGATCGTCGAGGAGGCTGGCGCCGCCATCCTCAAGGTGTACGAGACTGACTTCGAAATTGAAACAAAGAGTGATGAGTCGCCGCTGACTCAGGCGGACCTGGCATCACATCATGTCATCGTTGCAGGCCTGCAATCCCTGACCCCCAATATTCCGATTATCTCCGAAGAATCGGCACCGCCCCCCTTTGCCGAGCGCTCGCAGTGGCCGCGTTATTGGCTTGTGGATCCCTTAGATGGCACCAAGGAGTTCGTCAACCGCAACGGAGAGTTCACGGTGAATGTCGCGTTGATCGACGCCCACGAAGCCGTCTTTGGTGTTGTGGGCGTGCCGGTACAGCAAAAAATTTACGTCGGTGACGTAAACCAGAGTGATCCGAGACTGCGCGCTTACGTCGACGTTAATGGCGACAGACAGGCGTTGTCTGGCACGGGCTATGATGATGCAGAATCTGTTGTTCGGGTGGTTGCAAGCCGCAACCACGGCGGCGAGCGATTGGAGGGATACCTTACCGAGCTGGCATCCCAATTTACCGAATGCCAGCGCCGTTCTGTTGGGAGTTCGCTCAAGCTATGCGTGTTGGCTGAAGGTGGTGCTGACGTCTATCCCCGTCTTGGTCCGACAAGCGAATGGGATATTGGGGCGGCCCAAGCAGTGCTGACGGCGGCGGGTGGGGGTGTTTATACCCCAGATGGTGAAGTGCTGGCCTATAACACTAAGGAGAGTCTGCTTAATCCAGAATTTCTCGCGGTTGGCGATGCGTCCTATCCCTGGCGTGAGCGGCTGCCTGCCTTTCCCGCACTGTAGGACGATAAGCCCCTGGACTTTTGGCTAAGGCTTTTGTCTAGGACTTTTGGCTAGGACTTTCGTCAAGGTCTTTTGTCTAAGAAAGGTTGACGGAGTCGGTGGGCGAAGAGTGGTCTCAACCAGCCGAGCTGACGCTACATCAATGCAATTGCCCTGCCGAGGAAAATTACTGTATGTATGTACAGCTACAGCTGGTGAGTAGTGACAGGATACAGAACTTTTTTCGGATGAAAAGCTGCACTTGCGGCAAAAATTGTTTCAATTTGTGAAAGTCCATAAATCTCAACATCTTAGCGTTTCGCAAAACCAGCAATTAAATTGGTAGGCCTCTATAGAGATCATGTCGCGGGCTGCAAAAAGGATTGCCAATGGTCGTCGGCAGTTGGACAACAGCAGTTTGTACCGATGTGGTCATCCTGTTGGATGCTGAGTCCGACGGTTTTGTGTGACACTATTGTTATCACAAAGACAATCTACAGCTACACGTATTCGCCGATATAGGGGGCACAATGACGTCACAACAAGTGCTTTGTGAACAACAACAAGCGCTGGAGCGTATCGCAGCGGTAAAAGAGCGTGTGGCGGCACATTCGAGCTGGTCTGAGCAAGCCTGTCGCCTCCATGAAGACAGCTTTGCGGCCATCGTAGAAGCACGTATTCCCCGTTTGTTCTTGCCTGAGGGACTCGGTGGTGACGAGGTTAGCCCAATGACCTGTGCGGCAGTCTGTGAAGCAGTAGCCGACGCCGATACCGCCGCTGCATGGCACATCATGGTGTTTAATGCTGCCAAACTTATGGCTGCCAAGTGGCCTGCGGATTTGGTCGAAACGCTTTGGGCTGACAACCCAGATCGGCTGATCGCTGCCAGCGGCCATACGCCGCTGCGTGGTGTACGCGTCTCTGGCGGCGTAGAAATCTCTGGTACGCAACGATTTGTGAGCGGCTGCAATTTTGCTGAGTGGATCATGTCGCCAGTCATGATCGACAATGAAATGCATAACGCCGTGATCGCCATCGACCAATGCCAGGTGAGAGACAACTGGAATACGCTAGGTATGCGAGGCTCAGGCAGTAATGATGTACTGATCGATCACGTCACTGTGCCCTCACTGCAGGTTGTACCGCCAGCACAACCTGAGACGCCAGTGAACTCTTACTACGAGGGCGCCCTATATCGGTGTCCATCACGCATCGTTTTTGCCACCTACGTTCCAGTAGCACTGAGTCTTGCGAAACAGGCCATTGACGAAGTTGCATCGCTGGTGAAAACCAAGACACCGGGTGGTGGCGCCAGCAAGCTGACGGAAAAGCATATGGCGCAAGGCCACTTTGGTCGGGCATTGGCGTTGTATCGTTCGGCAAGGCTAATGTTTTATAACGCTCTGGAAATAACCTGGCAGCGCGCGCTGGACGAATTACAGGCAACCCCCGAACATCGCGCAGACCTTTATCTGGCAGGAACGCATGCAGTACAAACCTCAGCGGAGGTGGTGCGGCTCATGGGAAGTGTTGCCGGTACCACGATGACCGAGGGAGGCCACCCCTTAGATCGTATCAATCGCGACACGGAAACGCTTCGTCATCACGGCTTTGTCAATGAATCGCGCTATGCAAGCGTGGCTCAAGTGCTGTGGGGTGCTGAACTCGACTACCCGGCAATGCTGCGGTAGCGCGCGTTTTGCAAACGCAGGCAACTGATATGAGCGACCAAACTTATACCAAGCGCATCTTGAATTGCCCGGATCAACATCTGCAGGCTTGGGCAGACCGAGTCCGAGAGAGTTTTACCAATCATCCAACAATAATGCTATGGGGTATTTGGCAGGGCGTATTTGGATTGGCGGCCCATCAGTTAATCATCGTCAGCGCCCATCCTGAGCTTGAGGATAATTGGCAGCCGCCGAGGGATTGTGAGGTTGAACGTCAGTGGATTGTTAAAGCCACCGTACGTCCGCTGTCGTCGACGCCGCTTACGCGTCCAGGTGTCTATGTATTCCGGGATTTTTGGCTACCCTATGAGCACTTGGATGAGGCTGTATCTCTATCCAGTGCGGCATGGCAAACCTTCGAAGGAGCCGAGGCCTACAGCGCCGAGCCTATGGGTCTGTTTGCTCCCGTACAAACCATGCCCTCGTCGCAAGAGTGCAGACTGCATCTGCTGACGTGGTATCCAGACTTTACGTCTTGGGAAACTTCTCGCCAGTCTGACCCTGAAGCGATGCGGCGCTTTATCGCACGCCGCGAGTTGACGCGCTCAACCCAAGCGGTAGCAACAAGGCTCTTGTTGCCGGCTTAGTTCGCGGGTCTTTACGTCAGTCCAGCTGGGCTAGCCAGTCATCATCGGAGCCCTCGTTAATGTCAGCGAACAGGGGCGTTGAAATATATCGCTCAGCGGTATCCGCTAACATGGTCACGATGACGCTCCCGGGCTGCGCTTGTTCAGCAATTTTTAGCGATGCACTTAGGGTGCCACCAGCCGAGATACCCACGAAGATGCCCTCTTCTCGACCCAGGCGCATAGCGCAGGCCATGGATTCATCCTCGTTCACGGGGATCACGTGGTCGGCGATGTCTCGATCCAGAACTTCCGGAATAAAATCTGGTGTCCAGCCCTGTATTTTATGCGGCGACCATTCGCCACCTGACAGTAGGGCCGCCTGCTCGGGTTCAGCAGCGACGACTTGAATGTTTGGCCGGGCTGCCTTGAGAGTGCGCCCTGCTCCCGACAAGGTGCCGCCTGTACCCCACCCCGTCACCCAATAGTCCAAACGCTCACCGGCAAAGTCCCGCAAGATTTCTGGCCCCGTCGTGCTGGCATGAAAATCTGGATTGGCGGTGTTTTGAAACTGGCGCGCTAAAAACCAACCGTGTTTTTCTGCTAGCGCTTGTGCCCTGGCAACCATGCCGGTGCCGCGTTCTGCTGCAGGAGTCAAAATGACCTTGGCACCGAGTGCGCGCATGACTTTGCGACGCTCGATAGAAAAGGTCTCGACCATGGTGGCAACAAAGGGGTGCCTCATCACAGCGCAGACCATGGCCAGCGCGATTCCCGTATTGCCACTGGTGGCTTCGATCACCGTTTGCCCTGGCTTCAGCGCGCCGCTGTCCCGCGCATCCTTAATGATCGCGTAAGCCAGTCGGTCTTTTACAGACGCCATGGGGTTGAAGGACTCAACTTTCACATACATATCGACATGCTCGGGCGCTATTCGATTGAGCTTGACGATGGGCGTGTTGCCGATGGTTTGCAGTATGTTGTCGTATTTCATAGTGATCTCCACAAAGCACTTGAATGTGCGGGTTCAGCCGGTCTCGTTTGCGTGATCATGACCGACATGCAAGTTACGAATATGGGCCACCATCACCAAAACAACACCTAGGGTTGTTAAAACAATTTCAAGTTCCTCTCCCAGCAGGTGAAGTACAGCCAGCAGCATCAATACTAAACCCAGGACACCACTGGAAACCGTCAGCAGATTAGGCTGTCGTTGATAGCCTCGATATAGCGCGACGCTGCTGATCGGCACTGCCAGTCCAAAGAGTAGCCAATGGGTTTGCGTCTCTGTGGCGTCGAGCCAACCAGATACGGAAGGTGCCAGCAGAAAAGCCAGGGGCACTGACAAACAGTGAATCAGGCACAGGCCCGATAGCCAAATAGCGGCTTTATCAAGGCGAGTTTGGTCGGTGCTTGATTCCACGGTAAGTGCCCGGATGAAAGGGGCGACAACGCTAGCTTCTCCAATGTCTGCATGCAACCGCACAAAAGACTATGGGTTAGAGTATGGCCATGAGAACCGAAAATCCCGAATCAATGAATCCATCAGATCGTCAGCGGTGGGATCTGCGTTACCGTGAGGGTGCCTATGCGCAGCGTCATTGGCCTAGTGCTTACCTACAGCAGCTTCACCAAGATGGCGTAATTCCAGACGATGGGCGAGCACTGGATATGGCCTGCGGGCGCGGTCGTAACAGTTTGTTCTTGGCATCCCATGGTCTTGCGGTGGATGCAGTTGATGTGTCGCCCGTCGCCATTGCTCAGGGGGCAAATACCGCCATAGCTGGGCACCTGCGCGTGAATTGGCAGTGTAGTGATGTGCTCAAGCGAGGTCGCTCCCTGCCTAAAAACACCTACGCCGTGGCGGTCATGATCCGTTTCGTTGCACCAATATTGCTACCACGGTTGCTGCATGCCTTGGTACCGGGCGGCATTCTGGTGCTCGAAGAACACCTGCAGTGGGATGGCGCGGAACGAATCAGTGGTCCGGGCAGTAATCGTTTTCGTGTGGCTTCCGGCGATTTATCGAGGCAGCTTCATGAGTCCCAAGTTGGCTTTGATGTTCTGCATCAGTATGAGGGGTTGATATCTGAGCCTGCCGACGACGGCACCGAGGTTAACGCGGCAGTTGCGCGCATGTGCATTCGGCGCAGTTCAACGTAACATCTTAAGCCCAAATAGACCGACGGATGTGTCGGGGTGCGTTCGGAGAGACAGTCATGCAAAACATTCCAGTGGTCGATTTACAGGCCTTTAGAGAGAGCGGTCTAGCCGCCATTGATCAACTGGCCCTAGTAGAGGCCTGTGAGGATCACGGCTTTTTCTTGCTGGTAAACCACGGTTGCGACACCCAGGTGCAAAACGTATTCGCGGCGGCGGCAGACTTTTTTGCCATGCCCCGGGAACAGAAAGTCGCAGTGTATCGAGATGCGGAAAATCCGCTGGGCTACTACGACCGGGAACTCACCAAGCAGCGTCGCGATCAGAAAGAAGTGTTCGACTTTAGAGCAGGTGGTCATATTTCGCGTAACCCGCTGCGACATACGCGCTGGCCCGAACGACCAAACCATTTTCGACCTGCGTTGACGGAATTTTTTACGGCCTTTACCGAGCTCTCGGAAACCACCATGTGCATGGTCCTTGGTGGCTTGGGCTTACCCGTTGAAGCGGTTGAAAACACCATGGCGCGAGGCTTTGGGCCTGCCCACACCAGTGCTGCGCGATTGAACTTCTATCCTGCGCAAGATCCCGTACCCGCCGCTGAGCGCGAGTCGGTCACGCCGCTGGGTGATATGGCCTTGCATCATCACACCGATCCCGGCGCAATTACGCTGCTGTTACAGGACGATTGCGGCGGCCTGCAGGCACAATCGCGAGCCCATGGCTGGATCGATGTGCCGCCATTGGATGGAGCCATCGTGGTAAACATCGGTGATGTCCTGCAGGTTTGGACCAATGATCGCTGCATCGCGGGCGTGCACAGGGTGGTGCCTATTACCAGTCCACGAGGGCGCTTTAGCATCCCGTTCTTTTATCAGCCCAGGGTCGATGCGATCGTTGAACCATGGTTGGCCGCAGAGGAAGCGCCGCGTTATCGGGCCTTCTCATGGCAGGAGTATATTCGGGGTCGAGTGACCGATAACTACTCGGACATTGGCGAAGAAGACATTCAAATCGACCGATATAAGGTAGCCTAGTTGCGGGCCTTGCCCCTGTCTTATCCCTGTGACATACACCCACCTACTCTTTGACCATGATGGCGTATTGGTCAATTCCGAGCCGCTGTATTTGCAGGCGATTCAGGAGCAGCTGGCAAGCCTTGGGATAGAGCTAAAGGAAGCCGATTACATTAAAAATATGACCATTGGCGCTGACCCTTGGGCCACGGCTCGGGCTGCTGGCTGTGATGAAAACGCGATTGATCGACTGCGCAGCGCGCGTAATGCGCGGTATCAGGAGCTGTTAAGCACTCGCCCCATTCGTATCCCCGGCGTAGATGATGTTATCTGCGAGCTTGCAGAGCATTTTCAGCTGGCCATCGTGACCACATCACGGGACCAAGATTTTGATCTTATTCACGGACTTGGCGGTTATCCCAGAACCATCGCAACGCCGGATGTGGTTCGGCACATGGACTTTATTCTCAAGCGATCCCATTACAAAAACAGTAAACCCGACCCTGAACCATACCTTTTGGCTCTGTCTCGATTTGGCATAGAACCAAGCAACGCCCTGGTCATCGAGGACTCTGAGCGCGGCCTGCGCTCAGCGGTGGCCGCAGGCATCCACTGTGCTGCGGTGTATCACCCGTTTACCGCGAATCAAGATTTTACTCACGCGCGGTATCGATTTGGGGATTTAGGCGAGCTGAAACATTTTCTGCTTGGATGAATCCGCCGGCTGATCGCCGCAATTAGTAGAAGTCGTCGAGCGATGGCACAGGGGCGAAATACACCAGCGCCGTGACGACCAAGGCCACCAAAATCAGAAAAAATAGGGCAGCTACTGCTCTGTGCTCGGTAATCTCCTGGCCATCTGCGTCCCCATCAAGATGTTTTTTGCCATGGAACATTGCCTCAATCAGCCGCTCTTTAAGCCCCCAGGTATGCCAACTCACCGCAGCCAGATGCAGCACCAGGGCAATTTGTATCAGGGTAAAGAAGCGGTGGTGCCAGCCTGCTAGCGCTTCTGCAGTACGACTACTTATCACGCTGTTGTAGGGGCCGGCATAAAATATGTCGTCGCTAATGAACAAACCCGAGGTGGCCTGCAGGCCGATCAAAGTAACGATCAGAACGCTGGCCCAGCCCCCCAGGGGGTTGTGACCGGCGGAAGATGGATTGGAGCCGATATTTTTGAGATAGCGAAACAGACCCATGGGCGAAACAACAAAGGAGACAAAGCGTGAGTGCAGTGTGCCAAATACACCCCAAATCAAGCGGAACAGCACGAGGGCCAGGGCGGTATAGCCGAAATAAAAGTGGGTCTGTGTCCACTCGAATCCCGCCTCAGCGGTAATCCAGCTCCCGGCGAGACAAATGACCAACGCCCAGTGCCACAGTCGAAGTGGCAGATCCCAAATCAATAGGGCGCGCTGGTCAGTCGTCATAATGGTCGACCAAGGGTCTGCCTAGTTTTTCTGTCGATAGCTGTCGTGACAGCTTTTGCAGGATGAACCTAAGGCGCCGAAGGCTTTCATAGTAGCTCCGCGGCCTTCAGCCGTGGCCGCTACCAAGGCTTCTGCACGCTCCGCGGTGGTCGCCGCTTTGGCGCTGAAGTCGTCGTAGTCTGCCCAGATATCAGCCTTTGCTTCCGTTGGAAGACCGCTGGCGCTGGTATCCATGGCAAACATATCTGGAATCATCGGGGCCAGTTGAGCGACCTTGCCTGCGTTTTTCTCAATGAGCGCCGCATCGTAAGGAATTTGACCCTTGGCCATACCCACAATTGGACCAAAATACTGAGCGACGACCTTCAGCAGGCCTTGGCGCGCGTCAATGGTTTTTTGCGCGCGCTCATCGGCCCAACTGGTGCCTGCAAGGCTCAGTAGTAAAGAAAATATCACAGCGTTACGAAACATGGCGTTGCCTCTTTTAGTGGATAACATATAACCAGAAGATACCCTGCTCTGATGGCCCGCGCGATACCTGCCGACGAACTTTGAAGAGCGGTTGGGTCTTGATCCGCCATTGAGCATGCCTGAGAGTTGCAGACCTAGGTGGAGACAAATTCATTGAGGAGTGAGGGTAGATGTCTGATGCCATAACGATCCACGGTAGCTGCCACTGTGGCGACATTACGTTTCAGGCCGAGGCGGACCCCGCTCGGGTCGTCATTTGCCACTGCACGGACTGTCAAAAAATGTCCGGCGGGCCCTATCGCAGTATTGTTCAGGTGAAAGAGGATGCGTTTAGGCTGCTCAGCGGTGAGGCCAAGCCTTACTTCAAAGTGGGCGACAGCGGCAACCGTCGTGAACTGAGCTTCTGCGCTAACTGCGGCTCGCATCTATACGCGACTTCGGTGGTTGAGGATGTACCCAAGGGACAACGTATGTTGGGTATTCGTACCGGACTACTGGATGAAGTCGCCCAGCTCGCGCCACGCTCCCAGGTGTGGTGCCAATCTCGGGTGCCTTGGGCAGACGATATCTCCAGCTTACCCGGCACTGCGCGGCAGCCCTAAGTAACAGGTGCGCTGCCCATTCCAATGACAATACTGTATAGCTTCAGACGTTGTCCCTACGCCATGCGGGCGCGCATGGCATTACTGATCGAAGGCACACCGCTCGAGCTGCGCGAAGTATTGCTGCGCGATAAGCCGCCGATCATGTTGGCGTTATCGCCAAAAGGTACGGTGCCAGTGCTACAGACCGCAGCCGGTGACGTTATCGAAGAGAGCCTGGACATTATGTGCTGGGCGATACCCGCCGAGAGTCATTGGTTTTCTCTGGCTGATCGAGAACAACAGCTCGAGCAGGCTCGATCCTTTGACGACACATTCAAACCTCATCTCGATGCCTACAAATACCATCGTCCCGATGCTGACCGCTCCCGTGAAGCATATCGTGAATTAGCGGCTGGTCTTCTGGATGAGTTTGAAGCGAAACTGCACAACCACGACTACCTGCTGGGATCTCAGCCGCAATTTTTAGACCTTGCCGTCATGCCCTTTGTGCGTCAGTTTGCAGCGGTGGACCGGCGGTGGTTTGACACGCAGCATCGACAAGGCTTGCGCCGCTGGTTAGATCGGTGGCTAGCCGACCCGCTGTTTACAGGAGTGATGACTAAGTTCCCGCAATGGCAAGAGGGCTCTTCGGGGGAATACTGGCCGAGCAGATAGCGCACGCCAGCTTGAATATTTGATGGGGGAGAAGAAAGAATGCAGAAATGGATCACAGGATTATTGGGTTCAATCGGGGCGGTACTGCTTGCGACGGCGGTTGCCTGGGCAGGCTCCGATCAGGGCATCCTCTACAATGACTTATCAGTATTTGTCTGGTGCGGAGTTTTTGCCTTCGCTGTGCAGTGGCTGATTTTTATTCATGCTTGGTTTGCTCAAACCGAGCATTTTTTCGATCTCACTGGATCGCTGACCTATATCGTCTTGGTTCTAGCTGCCTGCTATCTCAGCGAGGCTTTCGATATTCGATCCTTGGTGATCGTTGGCTTGGTCCTGATTTGGGCGCTCCGGCTGGGGCCATTTCTCTTTTTCCGAATTCAAAAGGCGGGGGAAGACCGTCGGTTTCGCAGCATCAAGGTGTCGTTTCCGACATTCTTAATGACTTGGACGCTTCAGGGTGCTTGGGTGTTCGTTACCGTCAGTGCCGGTCTTGGAGCCATAACCTCTAGCAACAAAGTCGCACCTGAGCTGGCTTTTTATCTGGGCCTCGCGATGTGGATTGCAGGTTTCGTCATCGAAGTCATCGCCGATCGGCAAAAGACCGCATTTCGCGCAGACCCAGCGAACGCTGAAGCGTTCATTACGACTGGGCTGTGGGCTTGGTCTCGGCACCCTAATTATTTTGGTGAGATCTTGCTCTGGGCTGGTATCGCGGTCATCGCGGTGCCCACCTTACAGGGCAATCAGATTTTCTTGTTGCTATCGCTGATTTGGGTTGTCGTTTTGCTAACGGCTATCAGTGGTGTTCGAATGCTCGAGGGCCGCGGCAAAAAACGCTGGGGCCATGACCCGGAGTATATTGATTACATGAAGCGCACACCCATGCTGATGCTTTGGCCACCGCGCAAACGCCGCTAATTTGCGCGATGTTAGGCTCTGCTTGCGCTAAAGGTTTTGACCACCGTCGATGGAGACCGTTTGGCCGGTGATCCAATAAGCGCGAGCAGACAGCAAAAACGCAATCACCTCGCCAACCTCCTCTGGTTCGCCCATCCGCCCAAACGGAATACTGGCTAAGGCGCCATCGTACATGGCTGGGGCAAGTTGCTTCGCTTGATCCCAGACACCACCAGGAAACTCGATAGAGCCGGGGGCGACACAGTTCACTCGAATATGGTCTGGCGCCATATTCTTTGCATGGGTCTGAGTCATTTGAATCACGGCAGCTTTTACCGCTCCGTAGGCCGCAGAACCCGCAGAAGCGCCAATGCCTGAGATGGACGACACATTCACGATGGCTCCCTTGCTGGCTTTCAGCGCATCGGTTGCTGCCCAAGTACAGCGCACCACACCCATAACATCGATGTCTATGCCTCGGGACCAGCTCTCCTCGTCATCGGAATTGCCGAAACCGCTGGGATTATTTACTAAACCATCAATACCTCCCAGGGCATCTGCGGCTGCCGCGACATAGGCCTTAATCTGTTCCGCGTCGGCGATGTCGCAAATTGCCCCATAAACTTGCGTGCCATGTTTTTGCAGATTCGTGATAGCCGCATCGAGACTTTGCTGAGTGCGACCGCAGATGGATACGTTGGCACCCTCCGCTGCGCAGGCGGCTGCCGCGGCGAGCCCAATACCCCGGGTGCCGCCGGTTACGATAATGTTCTTGTTCTGTAGGCCTAGATCCATGGGGGTTCCTTTTTCAGTAGCTTAAGCATCGGGCTTGATTGCCAGGGTTGCCATCGAGGTGGGCATATAATCATTTAAAGGGGTGGCTTGGGTATCCCAGCGATCTTCATAGAATCCTGCCAGCAGCAGCCCTGCATCCAGTTGTCCTGCGATCTGAGTTTGTAGGCTATGCGAAAACTCCAGGGCCTGGCCCTCGGCCTGTCGCTTCTTGATCTCGGCGTCACTTAGTTGCTCTGTATCGGCAAAGGGCAGCGAGAATCGCACCTGCATGGGGCCGCCTCGATCTAAATCGTCGTGGTCGAACAAGTAAAAATCTGGATTCATTAAACCGCTGAGCAAGCGCCCGCCGGGTCGCAGTATTCGCGCACAGTGTTGCCACACCGGCAGAATGTGTTCCGAGAAGACGTTGGATACCGGGTGGAATATGAGGTCAAAGCTCTCGTCATCAAACCGCGATAGATCTGCCATATCGCCCTGCTCATAAGCGATGGCTAAACCGTCACGCTGCGCCACATACTCATCCTTGGCAAGCTGTGCGGGAGAATTATCAAAACTGGTCACCTGCGCTCCTGCCGCAGCGAATAGCGGAACCTGCTGCCCGCCCCCGGACGCGAGTCCCAGTAAGTCCTTACCTCTTATATCGCCAAACCATTCCTGAGGTACTGGCTTGGTGGGGGTAAGAATCACCTGCCAGTTTCCGGCCCTCGCCCCGGCAATCTCATCGGAAGAAACCGGCTTAACCCAGGGGCTTGCGGCTTGATTTGACTGATTATCCCACGCCACTTGATTGTGCTTAACGATGTCCATGCGTTTTAACCTGCGGGATTTGGCAGCCGACGAACTTGCTGAAAGAAAATGATCAGTGCGGCGATGGTCAGTATGGCAGCTACCCAGAACGCACTACCCGGCAGATAGACCGGAGCGCTGTCCGATGTGAAGTAGGTGAACGTTTGAGTGAGCAGCAAGGGGCCAACGATCATTGCGATACTGCTCATACTTGCCATGATGCCCTGGAGCTCACCCTGGCTGTCAGCGCTTACCTGATTGGACAAGATGCTGTTAACCGATGGACCGGCAAGGCCTCCTAGGGATGACACGCCACACCAAAAGTACAGCGCTGCCGAATTGCCTGCCGTTGCGACACCGATAAAGGCGACAATGGTCGCGGTGACGCCAAAGTAAGCACAGCGTACGGGCCCAAATTTAGGAATCACCACCCGCAGCAATCCGCCCTGAACAATCACCGACATTACGCCGACAAAGGCCATGGAAAGACCGACGTCTAGCGGCGTCCATGCAAACTTCTCAATGGTGTAGAAATTCCAGTTTGACGGCCAAATGTGATGGCCAATGTTGTTGAGAAAGACCGCAAAAACAAGCCCGATCAGCAGCGGGTATTTGCGTAGCTGAGTTAGCGCCCCCCAAGGGCTGGATCGGCTCATCTCAAAGGGGCGACGATTTTCTGGTGCAAGGGTTTCGCGGAAAAAAATCAAGCCGTAGAGGGTATTGATGAAGGCAAGGCCCGCTGCGATGAAGAAGGGGGCGCGTAAATCCCAAGCACCGATAATGCCGCCCAGGGCGGGCCCTACAATGAACCCCAAACCAAAGGCTACCCCGAGTAAACCAAAATTTTGTGCCTTATCCTCGGGCGTGCTGACATCGGCAATCAGTGCATTGGCGATCGCATAGGTGGCGCTGGTAATACCCGTAAGCAGTCGGCCCAAGAACAACACCCACAGCGCCGTGGCGAAACCCGACAGCAAGTAAGCGCCTCCGTAGACAAAGAGAGAAAGCACCAGCAAGGGTTTGCGCCCGTAGGCATCGCTTAAATTACCGAGCATTGGCGCGAACATGAAGTTGGTTACCGCATAGCTAAATATCAGGTAACCGCTGAGCGCAGAGGCATCGGACAGAGAGACATCGCCAATAAGCACGAGGAATTCTGGTAGCACAGGCACGATGACGCTGAAACCTACGGTGTCCAAGAATACCGTGATGGTGACGAAGGTTAGTGCATGTCGTTTGTGCATGAGCTAGCTCTCAGCAGGGTTTAGAACTTTGGCATGATCCTCTACCGAGGCCGGAGCCATCAGTCGCTGTTGCTGAGGTGATGCATCGGGATAGTGCTGTAGATTGTAGGGTACTTTTGCCCAGCTGGAATGCGGTGGACTGTATTTATAGAGCAGGGCTCTGCGTTCTTGTGAACCTTGCCACGTTGCCGTGCCATGGATTAGGGCCTCGGTGAAAATGAGCACGTCGCCAGCGCGCAGCTCAGGTTGAATCACATAGTCTGGCCGATATTCCTGCGTGAGCACTTCTCTGGGCACCGCGTCGATAAAGTTGGTTTTGTGGCTGCCGGGAATGCAGACGAAGCCACCATCGCCAGGTTCCGCATCATTCAACACCCAAGTTGCCACCATCAGACCATTGCGCATGACGCCATCGTGATAGTGATACCAGTGATCACTCTCATAGCGCATAGGGCCGCCGTGAATGTTCTGCCCATCGGCCCCAGAGCGCATAAAAATGCAGTAGTCATGATCGGCGCGAAGACGAGGCCCAATGAGTTCAACAAGATATGGCAGCACGCCAGGGTGGTCTATCAAGTTCAAAAACTCGCTGCCCCAGCGGCTTATAGCCTCTGTGCGCCGCAAGGCGCCATCCCCAGGCTGCCTCGGCCAAGCGGTATCGCTTAGCTGCGAAAGAACAGTGCACTCAGCTCGCGTCAGCACGCCGGGAAGCACGATAAACCCCTGTAAATCGAATCGAAATTTCTCTTCTTCTGTGAACATCAACGTCCTCTGCACAATTGCTGATTTGGCCGCTAGCGCGTTATGTTAGCCGAGCAGTCATGAAGGAGTCTTGGGTAGTGGATTATTTGTTAGATCGCGACTGGAACCAGCCGGTGCGTTATCCGGACCCGGCGGTCGAAGTGCTGGATTCCAGATTTCGACAATATGTGTTGGGCAGCGCTGCGCTTGAGCGTCTTTGGACTGGTGGGCGTTGGACCGAGGGTCCCGTTTGGTTTGGTGACCAGCAGCGCCTGCTTTTTAGTGACATTCCCAATGACCGTATCATGGCCTGGTCGGCGATCGACGGTTCGACAAACGTGTTTCGTCATGGCGCGAACTATGCCAACGGCAATACTCGTGACCGGCAAGGAAGGCTGGTTACCTGTGAGCATGGGCGCCGGGTAACTCGCACTGAAATTGACGGGTCGATCACAGTGCTACTCGACACTTTTGAAGGCAAGAGGTTAAACGCACCCAATGATGTTGTGGTTCACCCCGACGGCAGCATTTGGTTTACCGATCCTGGCTATGGCAGCCTCGGTCATTATGAAGGACACAAGGGCGATCTGGAGCTGCCTACTCGCGTCTATCGCATCGACGGTAATACCGGCGACGCGACCGTGGTCGATGACATGCTGGAAAAACCGAACGGCTTAGCGTTCTCGCCAGACTTCAAAATTTTGTACGTCAGCGATACAGGGGTTTCTCACAAACCCGGTCACCCCAGACAGATTCATGCCTTTGACGTGACGGATCAACACGGGTTAACGAATCATCGCGTGTTCTGTGACCTTGGGGCTGCCGTGCCCGATGGTTTTCGGGTGGACGTGGATGGCAATATTTGGAGTAGTGCGGGATGGGCAGGTGCCGCCGAAGATGGGGTGCACGTCTATGCGCCAGACGGTGACAAGATCGGCGCAATTCACACGCCCGAGGGCATATCAAATCTTTGCTTTGGCGGAGAGAAGCGCAACCGACTGCTGATGACCGGCTCACAATCGATCTACAGCCTATACACCGAAGCGCAAGGTATGCCTTACGCCTAGCCGTAGATCTCAACACCCAAACCTAAGAACCACACTGAGTAGGGGCTATTCGCGCAGGTAGTGCTCCAACCCTTCTATTGACTGCTCGCCCGCCTCTAATCGCGCGATGGTCTGCAGGTGTACTTCGTCTGGCGCGTCATAGATGCGAAAGGCACGTGCCTTTCCAAACGCCCTCGCCGCCGGTGTGTCACCGGTAACGCCGCGGGCACCAAATAGCTGTATGCATCGGTCAGCAATGTCTTGGTAGATCTTTGCGACAGCGACCTTGATCATCGAAATCTGTTTGCGTGCCGACTTATTGCCAACGGTATCCAGCAAGTGGGCGGCGCGCTGCACAAGCAGCCGGCACTGGTCGAGCTCTATGCGCGACAAACTAATCGCCGCTTGGGTGGAACTGTACTCATCAATACGCTTACCGAAGGTACTGCGACTTTGAGAGCGCTTGACCATCAGACTGATCAACACCTCACATTCCCCGATGGCGCGCATACAGTGATGTAGCCGTGCCGGCCCAAGCCGCGCCTGGCCGATCGCAAACCCCGCACCTTCTTCCCCCAGCAAGTTACTGGCAGGCACGCGCACATTGGTAAACACGAGCTCCGGGTGCAGGTTGGTCTCGGACATGTGATCAAAAACCGGCAGGTTGCGTACGACTTCTATGGCGGGTGTATTTCTTGGAATGAGCACGAGAAACTGGCGCTGGGATTTTGCTGCCGTCGGATCTGTGACGCCCACGAGGATTAGCAGTTCGCAATTTGCATTGGAGGCGTTGGTGGCAAACCACTTGCGGCCGTTAATCACGAACTCGTCGCCGTCGCGCTCGATCCGTGTTTCCAAATTGGTGGGATCCGAAGACGCTGCATAAGGTTCCGTCATGGCAAAGGCAGAACCAATTTCGCCCTCCAGTAGGGGGGTTAGCCACTGCCGCTTTTGCTCCTCGTTCCCAAAGAGCTGCAGCAACTCCATGTTCGGTACATCGGGTGCGTTGCAGTTAAACACATGTGAGGCCCATTCCAGCCGGCCTAAAATTTCGGCTACCGCCGTGAACTCCAAGTTTGTTAGCCCTAGCCCAGGTTCGTCATCGGTCAGCCGCGGCAGGGCCATATTCCAAAGCCCCAACTCCTTCGCCTCGGCGCGAAGCATCCTTAGGATATCTGGCACAGCTTGGCCTGCCTTTGCCTGCTGCTCCCAGAGCCTGTTGCTGGGTAGTACGCGTCGTTGGAAAAAAGACTCGACTTGAGCGGCGGTATCGATCGCGCGCTGCGGCAGTTCAAACATAAATATTCCCCCGTATGCCGTGCAGTATGCCCAGCTAGTCGCGGGGTTTGAAGAAGTTGAGCGCTTTCGGCTCAAACACTGGCAGACGTCAAGGTTTCTGTCAGAATTGCCAGCCCTAGATGAATACCCAAGCGGCCTGACGTGACAAATATTCTGAGAATCAAATTCGCTCAACCGACCGTTCGCGCTGTGCTTTTTTGTGGTTTAACGATCGTCGCGTTTATCCCCGGACTTGGGTGGCCTGACTCCTCGCAAACGACGCGACCGAACATCGTTTTGCTCTTGGCGGATGATTTAGGATTTTCGGATTTGGGTTCCTACGGTAGCGAAATCGACACGCCCAATATTGACCGCCTCGCGGCGTCGGGTATGCGCTTTTCCAACTTCCACGTAGCGGCTTCCTGTGCGCCCACTCGCGCCATGCTGATGACAGGCCTCGATAGTCATACGGTAGGTGTGGCGAATATTCCTGAAGCCATACCCGAAGACCAGGCCCATGCACCGGCCTATCAAGGCGTGCTTCGAACAAATATTCCTACCATTGCCGAGATGCTGCAGGGTGCGGGGTACAGAACGCTGATGAGCGGCAAGTGGCATCTGGGCTTCGGTGAAGGAGAAAAACCCAGTCAGCGAGGATTTGATCGAACGCTGATGTTGGCCGACACCGGGGCCGACAACTGGCGTCAGCGCTCCTATCTGCCGATTTACGCCGAAGCCAATTGGTTTGAGGACGGTGAGCCGACGACATTGCCCGAGAACTTCTATTCGTCCGAATACCTCGTCGACAAAGCCATTGAGTACATTGGCGACGAAAACGAAGCACAACAACCGTTCTTTGCCTACGTCGCCTTCCAAGCCGTACACATCCCCGTGCAGGCGCCAGCGGCATTTCGCGATAAGTATTTGCAAACATACACCGGTGGGTGGGACGACTTGCGCACAGCGCGTAGCGAGGGTTTGGCGCGCACAGGCGTTTTGCCAGCCGTGTTCCAGGGCCTTCCCATGCCTACCACGGTTTCCTGGCAAGCGTTGAGCGCGGAACAACAGGCCTTCGAGGCTCGAGGCATGGCGGTCTACGCGGGCATGGTGGATGCCATGGATCGCCACATCGGTCGCCTGATAAATCACGTAGATGAGATTGGCGAGCTGGACAACACCGTGTTTATTTTTCTGTCGGACAACGGTGCAGAAGGTTCGATCGTTACCCGGCACCAAGCGCCGGATTCCAACGCTCCGGTAGCACCCTTTCAACTGTGGATGCGCCTAGCCAACTACAACTCTGACGCTCAAACCCTGGGCGAGCGGGGCAGCTATCACGATATCGGCCCCGCGTGGGCAAGCGCCGCGGTAGGTCCATTGGCTTGGTACAAGTTTTTTGCTGGTGAAGGTGGTCTGCGGGTGCCCTTGGTAATCAGCGGGGCACAAGCAGGTGTGAGCGTGGTGTCCCAAGACGCTGGTAGCGTAAGCCCAGCACTAGGCTGGGCAACAGATATTGTGCCTACGATTCTGGGCCTGGCCGGTGTGGCGGCACCTGATGAGCTTGAGGGTAAGAGCCTGCTGCCGTTGCTGAGGAGTGACTCTCAAACCGTGCGTGGCGACGAGGATGGCTTTGGTTATGAGCTGGGCGGTAACAAGGCATGGTTCCAAGGCGACCATAAGCTGGTGTTTAACCGCTTTGCCAATATGGGAAAGTGGCAGCTATTCAATTTAGAAAACGACCCTACCGAGAGCCAAGATTTAAGCGCGAGTGAGCCAGAGCGTTTCGCCTCGATGCTAGCCTCCTATGATGCGTGGGCGGCGGATCGTGGGGTGCTGCCGGTAGCCGAGGACTACAATCAGGGCCAAACCGTGTTAAGCAAGGGTCTGCGTAACCGTCCTGGATTTTTGTTGAGTCTTGGGTTGGCGGCGCTAACGCCGGTGTTACTTGTCGTATTTCTGGCGATTTGGTGGCGCCGACGCCGACTTAGTGCCTGATACCGATAGATAACTTCGGTCTAAAAAAACCGTCCTAGATGCGGCCACCGCAAGCGGTGGGCGCTTTGCCCATGAGTCAAAGCCAGACAGCGTGCTTTAGGGGTAAGGTCGAGGTACGGCAGGTCTCTTAGTCGTCGATGAGTGCAACACATCGGGTCCAGCCCGCGCTTGCATTGGCGATTTTCACGGGAAAGCAGGCGACGGTAAAACCGTGATCGGGTAACGACTCCAAGTTATGTAGCTTTTCCATCTGCCAATAGGGTATTTCTCGCCCGGCTTTGTGGCCTTCCCAGATCATGCTGGGATCTGGGTTCTCTGCCCATTTTTTTGCGGTGTGGTTGAAAGGTGCATCCCATGACCAACCGTCGGTGCCAACGACGCGTACGCCTCGCTCCGTCAGATACATGGTGGCTTCCCGACCCATACCGCAGCCCGCATCCACGTAACCGGGTTCTGCATAGACCGAGCCTGCCCGGGTGTTGACCAGCACAATGTCGAGGGGCTGAAGCTCGTGCTGGATGCGTGCAAGCTCGGCTTCGATGTCCGCGGCGCTAACCAGATAGCCGTCTTCGAAATGTCGAAAGTCGAGTTTGACCCCGGGTCTAAAGCAGTAGTCTAGTGGCGTTTCATCGATGGAGGGCGCGGGATCGGCACCGTTGTTGGTGGTGGAGTGAAAGTGCCAAGGCGCATCCATGTGGGTGCCGTTATGGGTCGATAGGGTAATGGTCTCCACCGCCCAGCCCTCGCTGTCAGGCAAATCCGAGGGCTGTAAACCCGGGAAAAAGTGCGCGAGGCCATTGGCTGTCTCCGCATGTTTACGATAAGTCACCTTCGGACTACCGCCGGGATGATCACTGTGTTCGTTATTGTCGATGGATACGGACAAATCGATAAAACGCGGCATGGCAGCTCCCCTCGCTGTTGAACTCATGGGGATGCTACCACTAGATCTGTAAAACGAAATTAGAGTGCGCTGCGAATCTTTGTGAACAACGAGTCCAAAAAGAACTCCTGGACGATAAGAACAATGTCAGAGTCGCGGTTATGCCAGACACAGCCACGACCTTGTGCTCCGCCTTGCAGGGCTAGATACCTAGTGCCCGACTGGCGCTTCCACTGAGGCTCCTCGAACAGCAGTTCTGCTAGGGGTCGAGTGTTCAGCTTAGTCAATGCATCCATACCCCTGCCCCGGGTAGTCACGGATCTCGCCAGTACGATAGGTTCCTCTTCGATGGTCAGGGCTATGTGGCGTGCAAAGACGTCTTGTTCTGTGAGTAAAAGCTCCCGCTCCCAAGGGTTGCCCTGCTCCAAGCCCCCGTCCAACAGCCTCAGCCCCGGTTTAGTCTGAAAAGTCTGCTGCAACTTTTTGGTCACAGAGGTGGTCAGGTGTAGCCACGTTTTTAGGTCCTCAGGCGCATTCAACGCATCATTAGACGATATGAGGCGGGCGCCTCGAAGCCATGCTATCTCCTGACCAAGTTCGGTATTGGGTTGCACAAAAACGGATTCGTTCGGGAAAAAGTGAGCATATCAACGCAGTTAAAATGCGTCTCTGTTCAACAGCTAACTATTTTGTCCCCCACCCTGCTACCGCGGCAGAAAACACCGTTATAAGCTGGGGCTTTGTTGCTAAGGCATATGGGTGAGCAAAACGTGATCAAGTTTCCGCAGCGTGCAGGACTGGTTGAACATGCAGAAGGGGATACTTCGGTCCCCTACGATGTGGTCTACCTGAAAGATACCGACACCCCTCTGCCTGAAACCATCAATTACCGCACTCGCTACGCTTACTTCAAAACCATCGCGCGGGGCGGCAAATCGCTGATCATGTCCTGCAAAGACCTGCATCTTTCCCGCGTCGTCTGTTACAAAACTTTGCGGCCTGAGCTCGCAAATGACCCGATAGAACAGCAGCGGCTGCTGCGAGAGGCGCGTGTCTCAGCACTGCTGCAGCACCCGAATACCGTGCCTACCTATGAAATCGGCCGAGACAGTAAGGGCAAACTCTATTTCACCATGAAGCTGGTGCATGGCTACACACTGCGTGAAGTATTGGACTATC
The DNA here is from genome assembly GCA_902613475.1 of K189A clade bacterium. Classification (GTDB taxonomy): domain Bacteria; phylum Pseudomonadota; class Gammaproteobacteria; order Pseudomonadales; family Azotimanducaceae; genus UBA4421. The sequence continues at coordinate 4,001 of CACMHG010000027.1, read as the reverse complement.
GCGAGCGCTACGATCTCACCCAGCTCGTAGAGGTATTGGTGCAAATCGCCCAGGCGCTGCAGTACGCCCATACCCATGGCGTGATCCACCGAGATGTGAAACCTGAAAATATTTTGGTGGGCCCATACGGTGAGGTTTTGTTGCTTGATTGGGGCTTAGCCAAGGTTTGGCATCCCGACGGCACCGATGCAGAAGCACATAACGTAGACGAAAAAGTAGGTGGCACCGGAAAAACCATGACCGGTCGCGGCAAGCTGCAGGGCAGCATCTGCTATATGTCGCCGGAGCAAATCCACCGAGACACAGGCATTGACGGCCGCGCCGATGTGTTCAGCGTGGGTTCGGTGCTCTACGAGATTTTGTGCGGTGAAAACCCAGCGGTTGGAGAATCGATGGCGGAGCTAAAACGCAGCGCCTTAGAAGACACCCCTGTCGCGCCAAGCTCGATCAGCCAGTTTCCCATTCCAGAGAGACTCGAGGCCCTGGCAATGCAGTGCTTGAGCAAGGACCCTAATTTACGACCGCAGACTGCGGCGGAGTTGGTACGCGAGTTGAACGAGGATTGGCGGTAGCAGTGATTAAGTAGGGTGAAATGCCCTCGGTCTTTCGCTATCCAACACGGATACACGTTCCCCGTACCGTGCAAAACCAGCGTAATCCAAAATCGCATGGTGCTGTACGCTGCGGTTATCCCACATCACCACAGTGTTCGGTGTCCACTTGACTCGACATTGGATGCGCGGATTAGTGGCAGTGCGTTGGTAAAGCCCTTGCAGCAGCATGTCGCTTTCCCAGCGGGGGATGCCTTCAATATGTGACGTAAAACTACCGTTTGCGAATAAGTAAGGCTTACCGCTTTTAGGGTGTGCGGGTATCAAGGGGTGCGATGCCTTTGGGTAGGTTTGACCATCGCGCAAACGAATGCCGTAGTTTCGCAAATCAATCTCGCCGTCATGGTAGGCGGTTTTGCCGATCAGCAGTTGCTGTAGCTCGCTAGACAGCTCTGCGAAGGCCGCGTGCATGTTGGCAAACATCGTATCGCCGCCGCCGTTCTCGGGACACCGAGTGACATAAAGGATGGAGGCCATGGGCGGAATTTCTTCGCAAGATACATCGGAGTGCCATGCCTCGCCGTTGGTGAGTTTGGCGTCGGGTTTGGTATTCACAATGAAGAGTTCGGGGTCTTCTTGGTTCATACCATTGCGCTTGGAGGGGTGAATATGCAGTTCGCCAAACAGGCGACCAAAATTTTTGTGCTGGTCTCGAGTGAGTATTTGATCGCGGAAAACGAGAACATGATGTTTGAGGAATGCGTCCTCGATTGCTGCAAATGAGGACGAATCGAGCGCTGCGAGGTTCACCTCGCTGATTTCTGCACCAATGGTAGGTGTTATCGGCTGGATATCCATATGCGCTGACCGGTCGATGGGTCATCAAAGGATAACGGTGCAGAAGCTAATCGTGAGCCGAGTAGTGAAAAAAAGCCCCTTCGAGTGAAGGGGCTTTGGCTCGGTACCAGTTACTCTGGCAGGGTGTAGGTTACGCCCACCTTGATGAGGCGGCCGAAAGGGTTGTGTGTGAATGGATCATAGGCCAGGTCGCCGCGTGCTTCCGGCGGATCTTCGTCAGCGATGTTCACGATCGATAGCGACATAGTCCAATCCTCAAGGCCACGATATACGTAGTGCCCGTCAAAAGTCGTATGACTATCAATAGTGCTTAAGTTCGCTAGACGTGCGGGGGCTCCAGCATCGTCATAGGAGCCTACATGCCTAAGGATCAATCCAGCATAGTGAGCGTCATTTTCAAACGTCAAACTCGCATTCGCCTGAATCTCTGGCTTTGAGGTGAACGAAGGTCCCTTGTTGTAATTGAGGAAACCCGCAAGATCACCACCAGGGGCCAGCGTCACATTGCCCGATATATCTAGTTGGTCGGCCCTGTCGTACTCCAAGAGATAGGTTCCATCAAAACCTACCGCGAATACCCCGTTATAAGCCTTGGCGAACTGGTACTTGATGGAAAGGTCGATACCAGAGGTATCAATATCCTGTCCGTTTGATCCAGTTCACTACAATCCTCTCGACAGAGGCCAAGTTGGTATGTGCTGCAACGGGGAAGAGGTGTGTACGCAACTCGTTATATACCGCGCTATCGGTGGGAACACCGTTGGCACCGGTACAGGAGTTAGCACTGTAAGCGCCAACAATGTCGTTGAAGCTTTCAGTCTGGAACGAATCCTCAAACGCAAACGCCCACCAATCCAATGACGCATACAGCGTATCGTTCTGATAAATCACGCCAAAGTTCGTTGAAACTGCAGACTCGGACGACAAATTGGGGTTGCCCACGGTATCGATGGCTTTAATTGCGCCAGTTGGGCCAACAAACGACAAGGCAGTACCAGTGCCTCCAAGGATGCTCTGTGGCGGTCCGCGGAAGGTTGTGGATGCCGATCCACGTAGTGACCACTCGTCCGTGATTCGCCAGTTGACGGCGATTTTAGGATCGAGAGAGTTGCCAACATTGCCGCCGTAGTCCTCAAAGCGCAGGGCCGCCTGAATGTCGACATCATCTGTCAGTGGAATGGCTAGCTCACCGAAGATGGAGTAAACCGTTCTCTCGGTTTGTTCTTCATCTGAGGCAGCCAAAAACGCTGCGACACCCGTTTGCGCGATGCAATTGGGCGATAACTGATCTGCAGACACTAATCCCAGAGCTGCGCTAACGGGTAATGTATATGGACAAGGGTTCACTGCCCGGTCAGCGATATCCCAGAAGTCCGAGGTGTATTCCTCATCTCTAGCCTGTAGACCCAAGGCGTACCCAACGGTTCCGCCATCGAACTCCAAAGAAGTTTCACCGCTGAACACGGCTTGGAAAACAAGCAACTCATTTTCGCGTGTCCATCCGCGCTCGCCGATGAGCCATCGGCTTAACTCATCAGAGTTGGCGACATTGGCGTTGTAGTCTGGATTGGTTGCGCCATTAACTGCTGAGAATGCGATGGCCCGAGAGAAGGGGTTGTAATACTCACAGCCATTGGTGCCCGGTGCGGTAGCGCCCGGGGCTAGGGAATAGGTGCCGTCGCCATTTTGGGTAACAGCGGGAAGGCTGCAATTAGGTCCGCCATAGCCCCGAAGCGCCAAACCCATACGCTCTACGTACATATCCTGACCGCCAATGAAACGATCTCGATTGGAATACGAGATGCTGATGTCGTAGTTCAGTTCGTCGTTGAACAAAACACCTTCTAATCCAATCACGTATCGCTCTGTCTCGGTAACACGCTGTGCACTTTCGGCAAGCCCTGTACCGAAGGCGCCTTGAACACCAAAGGCACGATTAATCGAGATCGCAGAAGGTGCGCCAGCAAGAGCCGCTGCGCCAGCATCTCCGGGGACGAAGCCAGTGACCGAGGAGCCTGCGGCCAATCCGCCTGTGTCAGCTAAGCCAATGACGTCAGCGCGTGTGACCGCGGCGACACCGCCTAAACTGGTGAATCCATAGTGATTATTAAAGTCTACTAATCCGGGGTGATCGGCTGGAATAACCCGATCAGGGCCGAATAGTGATTGAGGTGGATAGGAGGGCGAAGTCTTCCACGCGGGAATATCAACCTCGGAGTACAGGGCTTCAAAATGCAGCCTGTGATTGTCGCTGAGATCCATGTTGAACGCTGTATAGACGTTGATGGTCTCGGTCTCTTCGGTCAAGTTGTCGAAATAGGCGTAGTTAAATCCGCAAGATTGCTCGAAGGCCCTCAACGCGCCCAGGGCAGCACATTGTGGGTCAACATAGCCCTTGGCCAGAGTGCTGGCGCCATAATTGAGATTTTGAACCGTCGTATTGCCAGCGGCGTCGGTGACTTCAAAGTCCGCGTTGCCTGCAGCTACGGGCACTAAAAAATGACCGTTTGCTGGGTTGCCGATACCCGACCAACCTCCGGGTGAGTTTCTGTCGGTATTGACCAAGGCCCAATCTCGCTCTCTGATGCCTAG
>CACMHG010000026.1 GCA_902613475.1 K189A clade bacterium | reverse complement strand
AATTGGACGATACGCGTCTAAGACCTGGTGAGGAACGATGGCAGAAGATCCGACAACAGCACCGGAAAAATCAGACGAGAAGGTCATCGAAGATGCGGGCCTTGATCCAGAAACAGGTGCCGAGGACGAAGCGTCGTACGAAGAAGAGCAGCTGCCTGAGAGTTGGTTCATAACCGGCGCTAACGGCAATCTTGGTCAGCGCCTGATTCGCAAATTGCTGTCCGAAGGAGCGGATGTAACGGCCGTGGTCCGCAGTACACGCGCAGAGCGAGAACTTTCCCAGGCGGTCAACTTCAACAACAAGTTGCGCATCGAGGTGATCGACTACTCTGAAACGATGCTGCTAGGACAAGCAGCGTACGGTGCACAATTTGCCGTGCACCTCGTTGGGATCTTGAAGGCGACCAAGGACGCCACCTATGCAAAGGCTCACGAGGCCAGCTGCACCTCGTTATCGCGTGCGCTTAAAGGCACATCAGTAGAGCATATTACGTACTTATCGATATTGGGTGCGAAGCCGTCTTCTTCCAATCCCTGTCTTGCCTCCAAGGGGCGCGCGGAGCGAATTTTATATCGAAGTGCCACACCGGCCTGCACGCTACGCATACCCATGGTCATTGGTGAGCGTGACTACACCACCAAAATGCTGGCGAAACGGGCGCGTCTCTCAACGTCCTTTATGTTTCGAGCTAGCAGTTTGGAACAGCCTATTTTTGCAGACGACGTAATAGAAGCGATCTGTAGTGCTGCGCGTTTGGGGCTCGAGGGCGGCATGAATTTAGCGGGCCCAGAAAGCCTAACCCGGGCGCAACTCTACGTTCGGGCAGCTCAGGTGTTGGGAAACTCCACCAAGGTCCGATCCATACCGATATTTTTGGGGTACACCATGGCATGGTTGCTGGAGCTATTTATGGCCGAACCGCCGGTGACTCGTGCCATGCTGGGTGTGCTTGATCACGACGATGATATTCAGGTCGATAAGGCGTTGCGAATGCTGGAAATCGAAAAGCTCACGCCATTGGATGTCATGTTACGCCAGGCTCTGCCTCGCACCTGATCCCGTCAGTAGTCATGGTGATAGAGCCTTTGCAAGGAACGGCAGGCTGATATCCATGCGATGATCGATCCCGGAGTGCGTGCCAGAAAATTCCTCGTAACGATGGTCGATGCCGTGTTTGGTGAGCTGCATGGAAAGCTGTCTCGAGCCAAAGTGAATGTGGAACTGATCGCGCCAGCCGCAATCAATGTAGAGACCCCGAAGTTTTTCCAGCCGACGTTTGTTCGCCCGCACCATGTTGATCGGGTCATGCTTTAACCACTGCCGCCAGCGCGCCTCTATGCGCGCTCCGGTATGTAGATCATACGGAAGATAAAAACCGTTGGGTGCCGCCGGCTCAGGGTCGTAGGTCGCCGCCATTGCCAGCAGCATAAGGGTCATGATGTCTCTGCTGGACAGCGGAGCTTCCCCGTTAGGCGGAATCTTCGCAACGTACTCTAAAAACCCCTGCACTCTCCCGTCGTCCTCACCAGGTACGAGCTGGGATGCAACAGACTGCTTGCCTTTCTTTAGGGCTGGTTTTGCAAAGCCCTGCAAATGCGTGAGAACCGCCGGCCACTCAGCACCATACACAAAATCGAAGTGGGCATCGCCGGAATGGTTTGCGATGGCCCCCCAAATATCCGAATGGCCCATGCCCATGCGTATGGCACCGAATCCGCCGGATGATTTTCCGAAGCAGCCACGGTGACCGGCATCAGCCAAGGTGCGAAATTCACTATCGATTAGCGGGACTATTTCTTGGTTCAGATAATCTGCATAGCGACCAGTGGCTGAAGAATTGATGTACTGATTTCCTCCCAGGCGGGTAAAGCAATCAGGAAACACCACGATGACTGGGGGCATGCGTTTACTGCCAATCAGCCGGTCGAGCTTTTCGGGCAGATTCTCATCGAAGTTACGCCAATTGAGATGGCTTAAGCCACTGCCCGTAAAACCAGCGAGATCGTAAAGCGTTACATAGCGGCGAGAAGCGTTGCGTACATTGTCATAAGCCGCGGGCAAGTAGAGCGAGACGCGCCGACGGCTAGGATCACCAAGGGGGTTATTCTTGAGCACTTCTGAATCATGTATCAGCGTGACGATGCGACCGCTAGTAGTTGAATGAGAGATATGTGCCATAGCGTTTCCCAGTTATGCCAAGTTTTTGTTGAGCAATGCCAGGGGTGCAGTGCTCTATATCCCAGACTATAGTTTGTTATCTGGCAAAAGGGCGCAGGGATTCGAAATGTTCTGGAAGTTTGGAGTAGTTGTGGGATCACTTGGGCAAAAAAATAGTGGCCAGCTGGACTGTCAGTTCAGTGCGCGTAGGCTCCAACCACTGACAGCGCTGCTCTTCATATTTAGCACGCTAATCGCCGCATCGATATGCCAGGCATCTGATGCGGCCGCGGGAGCCCGCGTGTATCCAGTCTGCACCTCTTGTCATGGGGCTGCTGGCCAAGGTAATCAAGGCATGAGTGGGCCAAAACTGGCGGGCCAACACGGCTTTTACTTACTTAAGCAGATGCAGAATTTTCAATCTGGCGCGCGTGGTACGGCGCCGGGTGACGCCAAGGGTCGTCAGATGGCAGCGATGGCGAAGGGGCCTAGGCTGTCGTCGTTGGCAGCGCTGGAGAACTTGGTCGCCTATATCGAATCCTTGCCGGATAAAGCCGTGGCTCCCACCGTTCAGGGCGATGTCCTGCGAGGGCAAAGTCTCTACAGCACCTGTATCAGCTGTCACGGCGATGCTGCCCAAGGACTAGAGACGATGGCTGCACCCAGACTCGCTGGACAAAGCGATTGGTACTTGGTGGACCAGCTGCAGAAGTTTGCAACCGGCAAGCGCGGGTATGCACCAGGCGACCATGGTGGCCGGCAAATGAAAGCAATGATGTACGCACTGTCCACGGAGACCGACTACCGTGACGTCGTCGCCTATATCAATACTTTGACGCCGTAACGTGCTGCCTAGCAATCCGCAACGCCCATGAGCAGCGTTCGCCTACAGCTCAACCTTGATGCGCTAGCAGAAAATTTTCATCAGCTGCGTCGGCGAGGCGCACAGAGCATGCCTGCAAATATGTCGGCTGCCGTCGTCAAGGCCAATGGCTACGGTCTCGGAATGCAATTCGTGGCAAGTCGATTGTACCAGGAGGGGTGCCGGCGCTTCTTTGTGGCTACCGTCGCAGAAGGGGTGCAAGTGCGCAGCCTGTTACCCGATGTCCACATCTACGTGCTCGCCGGGGCGACAAGACAAACCCTTGACGACCTAAAGACCTATCAGTTGACTCCGGTTCTCAATACCCGACAGCAATGTGAACTCTGGTCCCCAACCCGCCAAGCCGCCGCCTTACACATCGACACGGGCATGCATCGGCTTGGCATGTCTTGGGATGACGACCTGTCGCAACTGCCAGCTTTGCAGCTTGAGCTTCTCATGACGCATTTTGCTCGGGCGGACGAATGGAGCGACACCCTGCGCTTGCAGCAGACCCAGCGCTTTGACAACTGCTTCGCCACATTGCGCGAACATCATCCGGATATTTTGGCGAGTTTGAATAACAGTGCCGCGGTTTTGACGGATCAAGTGAAGACAGTGGCACTCTTGCAAAGCGAGCAGGAAGGCTACGTTGATCGCCTGGGTCTGGGGCTTTACGGAGTCAATCCCCACACCCAGACCGATACGCCGGCGGCAAAGCACCTACTTGCCAATGTCGCCACGCTCGAGGCCGAGGTGATGCAGGTGCGTCGAGTGAGTGCCGGCGCCACGGTAGGTTACGGCAGCACTCATTGCGTTAGCGGCTCCGGTCGTTTGGTAACCATCGGCGCGGGCTATGCCGATGGCGTGCCCCGCCTGCTGTCCAACCAGGGCCATGTCTTTTTTCAGGGCTACCGACTGCCCATCGTCGGTCGTATCAGTATGGATTCTTTGGTTGTTGAGCTAGCGGATGAAACGGCGATGACCTGTGAGATTGACGAGGGCGATTGGGTCGAAATCTTTGGCCCTCATTTGTCCGTTGAGGAAGTTGCGAGCCAAGCACAAACCATTGCTTATGAGATTTTCACCGGACTGGGATCTCGGGTGCAACGACTGTCATACTCTCAGCAAGGCGAGTAACGAAGGGGCGGCAAGATGTCAGCATTAGATAGGAACGGTGTGTTAGCCGGCAAGGTAGCGGTCATTACTGGCGCTAGCCGAGGGATTGGCGACGCGCTAGCGCGACGTTATGCCATGGAAGGTGCAAGGGTCGTAGTCTCGGCCCGAACAGTAGCGGGTGGAGACCACTACCTACCGGGATCGATCAATGAAACCGTCGCCGATATCGTGGCAGCGGGTGGTGAGGCTATCGCCGTTAAAGCGGATCTAGCTCTGGCGGAGGATCGACAGCGCCTGGTGGATGCCGCTATGGAAGCCTATGGCGCTGTTGATATTTTGGTTAACAACGCCGCCATTACCTATTTTATCCCAGTGACCGATTTCCCAGAAAAGCGCTTTCGATTGATGATGGATGTGCAGGTATGGGCTCCGTTTGAGCTGGCACAGCTGGTATTGCCAGGCATGCGGGAGCGAGGGTCAGGCTGGATACTCAATGTGTCTTCACATGCTGCCCTGCACCCTGAGAAAACCATGCAAGGCAGAGGCGGCACGGTTTACGGCATGTGTAAGGCGGCCCTAGAACGATTTACCACCGGCCTAGCGCAAGAAGTCTACGACGAAGGCATTGGCGTTAATGTAATTTCACCGGGCTTGGTGGCAACGCCAGGAGTCATGCATCACAAGTTAATCAATGAAAGCAATGAAGATCGAGTAACGCCGGTCGAGCATATGGCAGAGGCGTGCCTGCACCTGTGTCATGGTGATCCGCAAACTCTGACCGGGCGCATCGACTATGCCGATGCGGTAATGGAAGAGTTTTCACTCAGTGCCAGATCACTGATTTGACTAGCGAAGTCTGATACGGCTTGGACACTCGTCGGGAGAAAATAAATGACTGAGATTTCAAGGTTTGCAACCCACAACGAATACCCCGATCAATCAGTAGAGGGGATGGATCTGCGGCATTTGCTACACCCCTCTACGAATCTTGCACAACACCAGCAGCATGGTCCCATGGTGCTGGAGAGTGCCGACGGTGTTTACATCACGGACAATAAGGGCAAGCAATATCTCGAGGGTATGTCAGGGCTATGGTGTACGGCGATTGGCTATGGTCAGGAGGAGTTGGCCAAGGTGGCCTATGACCAGATGCGAAAGCTGAATTATTCACAGTTATTTGCAGGCCGTACAAATGAGCCTTCTGTGTTGTTGGCTGACAAGCTAAAGAAAATGGCGCCCTTCGATGCCGGCAGGGTGTTTTTTGGGCTCTCAGGCAGCGACGCTAACGACACTCAGATTAAGCTGATCTGGTACTACAACAACGCGCTTGGTCGGCCGGAAAAGAAAAAGATCATTTCTCGCAAACGCGGATACCACGGGGTGACCATTGCTAGTGGCTCACTAACAGGTCTGCCTCCCTTTCATGCAGCCTTTGACCTGCCCATGCCCGGCATCCTGCACACCACGTCACCGCATTACTACAGTGAAGGAATGCCTGGAGAATCACAGAGTGACTTTCTGCAGCGATTGGTAGATGACCTTGAGCAGATGATAGAAGCCGAAGGGCCGGAAACGGTAGCTGCCTTTATTGCAGAACCTATTTTAGGGGCGGGTGGGGTCATCGTACCTCCGGAAAATTACTATCCACGTATTCAGCAGGTACTCGACAAGTACGATATTGCCTTTATCGACGATGAGGTGATCTGCGGCTTCGGGCGCACGGGTAAGCCATTTGGCGCACAGTCCATGGACATCCGCCCAACCACCATGAGTATTGCCAAGGCGCTTTCGTCTGCCTACTTGCCGATCAGCGCCGTGCTGATACCGGAAAGTATGTATGAAGCATTCGCAGATCGTTCGGGTGAGCTCGGTAATTTCTCCCATGGGTTTACCTATTCAGGTCATCCGGTTTGTGCAGCGGTAGCGCTGCGTAATTTAGAGATCATGGAAGAGCTGTCGCTTTTCGAGCACGCCGAAAAAATGGGCGACATCCTGCAGCAGCGTTTGCAATCTTTTGCCGATCACCCGCTCGTTGGCGAAGTGCGAGGCAAGGGGCTAATCGCGGCTCTGGAACTCGTTCGCTGCCGCGAGCCGCGCACACCGTTTAAGCCCAGCGATGGCGTGGGTGCGTACTGTTCGAATGCCTGTCATGAAGGGGGTCTGGTGCTGCGTAATCTCGGCGATGCCGTGGCAATTTGTCCACCGCTTATCATTACCGAAGCGCAAATCGATGAACTGATCAGCAAATTGGCCAAGGCACTTGATCAGACCCTGAGCTGGACCCAGAAGCAGGGGTTGCTTTAGTAGGCCACCTCGAGAGGCCAAACCGAGAGGCCAACCCAGGAAGGCAAGCACAAGCTGAACTGCGCGATCGAAGCGAACACGGTCTGTAACGTAGACCTTCCTTGGGTTGTTACTGAGCACTTGTCCAAGAGTGGTAGCGAAAGCCATTGTCGAGGTGACCATCACACCGTCCTTCCTGCTTTCAAATTCGTCGCAGAGCAATATCGGATATCGGCTATCATGGACCGCGAAAGGGCGAGCGGATTTATACAATGTACCTAGTACCTGATTTCGATTTTGGACATGGCGAGACGATTGGTCAGCTGCGGGATAGCGTAGCGAGCTTTTGCGCTAAGGAACTCGCCCCGCGAGCGGCAGAGATCGACCGCGACAACGAGTTTCCTCGGGATCTATGGCCTCGGTTGGGTGATCTCGGCGTGCTGGGTATGACCGTGCCTGCCGAATACGGTGGCGTCGACATGGGCTATTTGGCCCACACCGTTGTCTTAGAGGAGATCAGTCGAGCCTCGGGTTCGGTTGGTCTGTCCTATGGTGCGCATTCAAACTTATGCGTGAATCAGATCGTGCGTTTTGGCACACAGGAACAGCGCCAGAATTACTTGCCCAAGTTGGTCTCAGGCGAGTACCTCGGGGCACTCGCCATGAGTGAGCCGGGCTCTGGGTCTGATGTGGTGAGTCTCAGTCTTCGCGCAACCGATGACGGCGACGATTACGTGCTTAATGGCAATAAAATGTGGATTACCAACGGCCCCGGAGCCGATGTATTGGTCGTGTACGCAACAGTTGATCCGACATTGGGCTCGAAAGGCATCACAGCGTTTCTTATCGAGAAAGACATGATGGGATTCACTACAGGCGGCAAGCTAGACAAAATGGGTATGCGTGGATCCGATACAGCAGAGCTGATCTTCGAAGACTGCCGAGTTCCAAAGAGTCAGATTCTCGGCAAAGTGGGTCAGGGCGTTAGTATCCTTATGAGTGGCCTTGACTATGAACGGGTGGTGTTAGCAGGTGGAGCACTTGGACTCAGTCGTGCGGCTCTCGATGTCGCCATGCCCTATGTGCATGAGCGCAAACAGTTTGGACGGCCCATTGGTGAGTTCCAGCTTATGCAAGCAAAAATCGCAGACATGTACACCGAAACCAACGCCGCCAGGGCCTATGTGTACGCTGTGGCGGCTGCCTGCGACGCTGATCGTACAACTCGAATCGATGCCGCTGGATGCATACTCTATGCAGCGGAGCGGGCTACTCAACATGCTCTGCAGGCAGTTCAGGCGCTAGGCGGTAACGGTTATATCAATGATTACCCAGCAGCGCGTCTGTTGCGCGACGCCAAGCTGTATGAAATTGGCGCGGGAACCAGTGAAATCCGGCGTATGTTGATCGGTCGAGAGTTATTCGACGCAACTCGTGGGTGAGGCTATACTCTCGCGCCGTTGGACCCGGTTAAAATGCAAACATCGCGGTTTGCCTACGATCCTCCCAGTGGCGTTATGCTAAAGGATCGACCGAGGTCGACGCCAACTGACTGCTCAAACTATACGGATCAATAAAGGAGAAATCTCTTGAGAATGAGATTCGTCGCAATTGTTTTTACCGCGTTACTGGCTATTGTTGCCAACGCGCTTCCTCCGGGCACCGATGATGAAATTGATGCGCGTTTGGCCCCATACGGTACGTTAAACCGTGCTGCGGTAGAAGAAGTCGCCGTGGCCGCCGCCCCAGCCGCACCCCTGGGCGGTGCCGAGGTCTACGACACCTATTGTGCAACCTGTCACGCTGGGGGCGTGGGTGGCGCTCCGACTTTTGCTGATGTGGACGCTTGGGCGCCGCGTATCTCCAAGGGTATGGATGCATTGATGGTGAGCACGCTGAACGGTATTGGTGCAATGCCAGCCAAGGGCTTGTGCATGTCCTGCTCGGATAATGAGCTTGCTGATGCCGTTACCTACATGGTGGACGCAGCGCAGTAAGGATTGCAGAGTCAGATAGCTCCCGTGGTGACCGCGTCTTGGCGATCAGGTTAAGGCGCAAAACAGCTCATGAGGTCTTAGGGGAAGTCTGCTTGCACGAAGTTGGTGCGCCTTCACTCTCCGCGCGCACCTTTGTAATGCGCTTCGGCGGCTCGAAGCCAAATTTGTCCCCTTTTTGTGCGCTCTAGAACAGGTCTAGTGCCCGCCTGCCAAAAAAATAGTCAATGAAAACAGGCGTTAAGCCCTTTAATGGTGCGTAGGGGCAGACTTTACCAAAAGTTGGCCCGTATGTTGCTTTAATTTGTGTGCAAAAAAGCGTCGCTCGCCGTAACTCGATTGGCGCTTGGAGCAGGTGAACAAGAGTTCCCGCAAATTACTCAATCTGTCAGGAGAGACAATGAAAACACTCACTAAATTCATATCCGCTGCTGCGATCGCTGCAGGCTCGTTGGGAGTATCTTCCGTTGCAAGCGCCGACGTTTCATACAACGTTGGATACGCGTCCGAGTATTACTATCGGGGTTTTTACCAGAAGAATTCCTCAGCAAGCGCTGGAATAGATTACGAGGAAGGCGGTTTCTATGTAGGAGCGTGGACTGCTGACGTCGGTGAAGGGCTTGAGTACGACATCTACGGTGGTTACGGAATGGACATCGGTGACATTTCTGTTGGTGTTGGTTTCACTGGCTACTATTACACCGATGATTTCGATGAAACCTATGAGGAAGTGAACCTAAGCGTAGGGTACGGCCCAGTATCTATTGGCTACTCATTCGGTGAATGGGATGGTGATGGCGGTCAGGACTATGACTTCCTCGATATCTCAATCGATCTAGGCGCGGGCTTCTACGGCACCTACGGTACGTTTGGCGACGAGTTTGATGGCGACTATTTCGAGTTGGGTTATGGCACTACTGTCTCAGACATTGATGTGGGTGTTGCTCTGATCTTCCCAAGCGATGAAATCGAACAAGCCGACGGCGAAAACGGTAACGGAGAAGGGATTGTCTTCTCCCTCGGCAAATCCTTTTAAATCGAGGATTTGAACGAACCTTAAGGGCTCCCTCTGGAGCCCTTTTTGTATCAGCAGTGAAAGCTTCCTGGCCGCACAAGTTCAGTTTTGAGAAACGACGGTCGCTCCAATGCGACCCTTGGCGGCTTATTTCGCGCCCGCTGCCAGCTTAACGAGAATAACGCCCGATAATACTTCCGCCAGAAGGCGGTAGAAATACAAAGGGGGGCGCAGCGCCCCAATGGGACCGTTTATGCACTGTCCTTCACTATTCATTGTGCAAGGCGAAATTAGGCAATCAGCGACCCTATGCGGACCTTGGTCGTTATCCCAAATCGCGACGACGGTTTGACATCAATTTTCATCTGTAGCGTTAGCACCCGTAGCACCAACTCTTTCCATCTCAGCCAATCGTTGCTCCAAATGACGAACCTTTGTTTCCAGGTTCGTAACGAGGGCCTCCTGGGCTTCAAACTCGTGCCTTGGTACCAACGAGAGCTTTCTAAGCACCTCCTGCACCTTGGATTCGATATCTTTACTAAGGGAGCGCGCGAGGTCAGCGGGCAAGGTCTCGTCAAGTAACGGCTTTATCGTTTGAAGTAGCGCGGCGAGCGGATCAATTTGCATTCATTCTCCTTCTTAAACACCTTGGTTTAAGCACTTTTGTATAGTCGGCATTCTTCGAGGCATCGATTCTACTAGGCCTCGCCCTCAAGTCCCTATGCTGAAGTCGAGATAGTTCTTTGTGTCCCGACGAGAGTGGCCCCGTGGTTGTACAGACCGACCAATTTTGACGTACCTCGCCCGATTGCAAATGGTGTTTTTCCAGGGTTCACATAGGCATTTGCTAGCTACTGCGGCGTTTAACTCGCACCAATATAAAGCATGGCCACTCCAATATGTTTTATTTTGGGGCGCAATTACCCAAAAAAGCCCAATGACGACGAGGTTCTCGGCTTAGAAAAGTGCGCTGGGATTGTGCGCTGTCGTCTTATGGCCCCGTTGGGTGCGTTTTTGCCCTGATTTTGTGCTTTTTTCAGACTTCGACAAAAAGTAGGCATGCATATTGCTTTTAAATAGGCGGGACCCTAGAGCGGAAGCTCGTAGCCTTGAAAAGCACGCGACTCAACCTTAACGCTACCCAACGAGTCTCGATTCATGGAGAATTTCAGTGCCATAAGCATCAGATCTTCCACATCAAATCGATACTGGAGCGTTTAGGCGGTCTGGGTGTCCCCAACGTTTAGGAGAAAACAATGAAGTTAATCACCGCGGTTATAAAGCCGTTCAAATTGGACGATGTTCGCGAAGCACTTTCGGAGGTCGGCGTGCAAGGCATGACAGTAACCGAAGTCAAAGGCTTTGGCCGTCAGAAAGGTCATACCGAGTTATATCGCGGGGCTGAGTACGTCGTAGACTTCCTGCCGAAGGTCAAGATCGAGGCGGCGATCGATGACGCGCTTCAAGATCAAGTGATTGAAGCGATTAGCAAGTCTGCAAACACAGGCAAGGTCGGTGACGGCAAAATCTTCGTTGCTACACTCGAAGAAGCCGTCAGAATCCGGACCGGAGAAACAGGACCAGGGGCAGTATAGCCCAACACATTTGGAGAAAAGATTGTGGAAGATCTAATTCAGCTAGCTTACGCAGTAGACACGTTCTACTTCCTTATCATGGGGGCCATGGTCATGTTCATGGCGCCTGGCTTTGCAATGCTCGAGGCGGGCATGGTGCGGTCGAAAAATACTTCAGGCATTCTGGTGAAGAATATCGGCTTGTTTTCGATCGCTTGCATTATGTATATCTTGATCGGTTACGACGTGATGTACGCGGGCGGCATGCTGCTGACCCCTGACAACGCCGTCGAAGATGTTTTGGCGTCTGGAGGAGACGTCTACTACTCCGGTAAGTCGGACTTCTTCTTCCAAGTGGTGTTCGTCGCGACAGCGATGTCGATCATTTCGGGTGCTGTTGCTGAGCGCATGAAAGTCTGGTCATTTTTGTTATTCGCTGTTGTTATGACGGGTTTTATTTATCCATTCCAAGGAAGCTGGAGCTGGGGCGGCGGGTTCCTCTCCGACGCAGGCTTTGTTGACTTCGCGGGATCAGGCATCGTTCACATGTGCGGTGCTGCTGCAGCGTTAGCGGGTGTTTTGTTACTCGGACCACGATCGGGTAAGTACAATGACGACGGGTCAATAACGCCAATCCCAGGCTGTAACATGCCGCTGGCAACGTTGGGCATGTTCATCCTTTGGTTTGGCTGGTTCGGATTCAACGGTGGATCAGAGCTAAAGCTCAGTAATGTTGATGAAGCCAACGCCGTCGCCCAGGTGTTCGTCAACACCAATATGGCGGCAGCCTGCGGCGCAGTCGCCGCCCTGATTATGTCGCAAATCATGTTCGGCAAAGCAGACATCACCATGGCACTTAATGGCGCACTTGCCGGATTAGTTTCAATAACAGCTGAGCCATTGTCGGGCACTCACGCCGAATCTATGATAATCGGCGCCATCGGTGGCATCATCGTAGTGCTTTCTCTTGTTGCACTGGACAAGATCAAGATCGACGATCCAGTCGGTGCAATCTCTGTGCACGGCACTTGCGGGATCTGGGGTCTGTTGGCAGTGCTCATCACGAGTGATGATGCAACACTGACCGGTCAACTCACAGGCCTAGGTGCGATCCTTGGCTTCACCTTCGTCGCCTCTTTGATCGTTTGGTTCATCATCAAGATGATCATGGGTATTCGAGTCTCAGAAGAAGAAGAGCTGGCTGGACTAGACTCTTCCGAAGTGGGTATAAGCGCTTACCCAGAATTCGACAAATAGTTGATTCGCGTTTGATCCGAGGGTGGCGGTGCCAGACCGCCACCCTCGTTTTACAGGCTAAACCCTTCAGCCCTCACAATGCATAGGCGTTGAGTGAAACAACTCTTAGCAGCAGCGAGCCTGCGGGGCGGCTTGAAGCCAATAAAGCAAATGGAGAGATTCGGTGGAAGATCTTGTTCAATTAAGTTACTCGGTAGATACATTTTACTTTTTGGTCATGGGGGTCCTCGTGATGTTCATGGCGCCTGGTTTTGCAATGCTCGAGGCGGGCATGGTGCAAAGCAAAAATACCTCGGAGATTTTGACGAAGAACGTGGCGCTTTTTGCCATCGCTAGCGTCATGTATCTGTTGATTGGTTACGCCATCATGTACGGTGGCGGAGGCTTACTCATCGGCTCTGAAAATACCGTTGATGATGTACTAGCCTCTGGTGGAGACATCTACTACTCAGCTCGCTCGGACTTCTTTTTCCAGGTAGTCTTTGTCGCGACAGCGATGTCGATTATTTCAGGTGCAGTGGCCGAGCGAATGAAGCTATGGTCTTTCCTGCTGTTCGCCGTGGTTATGACGGGTGCCATCTACCCGTACCAAGGCAGTTGGAGTTGGGGCGGCGGTTGGTTGTCTGACGCAGGGTTTATCGATTTTGCCGGATCCGGCATTGTGCACATGTGTGGTGCTGCAGCGGCGCTCGCAGGAGTGATATTACTCGGACCACGTAACGGTAAGTACGGACCCAATGGCGAGATCAATCCGATCCAAGGCTCGAATATGCCACTTGCAACTCTGGGCATGTTCATTCTTTGGTTTGGTTGGTTTGGTTTCAACGGTGGATCAGAGCTAAAGCTAAGCAACATTGACGAAGCTAACGCCGTCGCACAGGTATTTGTTAACACCAACATGGCGGCTGCAGGCGGACTGATCGCAGCACTACTGCTCGCTCGAGTCATGTTTGGCAAGGCTGACCTGACCATGGCTCTGAACGGCGCACTGGCTGGGTTGGTGTCGATTACGGCGGAACCGCTATCGGGTACGAATGTTGAGTCAATGTTGATCGGTGCGGTTGGTGGACTGATCGTTGTTCTCTCAATCGTCGGCTTGGATAAAATGCGCATTGATGATCCAGTGGGTGCGATATCGGTTCACGGAACATGCGGCATTTGGGGTCTGTTGGCAGTCCTCATCACTAACGACGACGCTACTTTGGCCGGTCAGCTGACCGGACTCGGCGCAATCTTGGGTTGGACCTTCATAGCGTCTCTCGCTGTTTGGTTCATGATCAAGATGGTGTTCGGAATACGGCTCTCAGATGAAGAGCAAACGGTGGGCGCAGACGCTGCCGAGATTGGTATTACGGCTTACCCTGAGTTCTCTAAGTAGAACTGAATAAACCGTAAGCGGGTGAGATATCTGTTTCCCCCAAAAAAGCCGCCATGAGGCGGCTTTTTTATGTCCTGTCAAAACTTTTACTTCAATGATGCTCGCGACGGTTTAAACTGGCGCACCCGGTTGGTTTTTCGGAGCTTTATGAAATACAAAAGTACCCGCGGTCAGGTAGCTGACTTAGGTTTCAGCGATGCCCTACTCATGGGTCTTGCTTCCGATGGCGGGCTACTGGTTCCCGAGAACATCCCTGATGTGCGCCCAGAGCTCGAGCACTGGCGTGACCTGAACTTCGTTGAACTCGCCCAAGAACTGATACCTAAGTTTATAGACGATATTGATTCACAAATACTGCGTGGCTTGATCTCAGAATCCTACGCTTCTTTCAGTCATGCGGACGTGGTCGCTCTGCAGGACCTTGATGGAATATCCGTGCTTGAGCTTTTTCATGGTCCTACCCTGGCTTTCAAAGATGTGGCTTTGCAGCTTTTGGGCAAGTTGTTTGAACACGTGCTTGGTGAGCGAGGCCAGCGCCTGAATATTTTGGGTGCGACTAGTGGCGATACCGGTAGCGCGGCGATAGATGGTGTTCGCGGACAGAAAAACATCGACATCTTTATAATGTATCCCAAGGGTCGCGTGAGTCCGCTGCAAGAACTGCAAATGACTACTGTCGCTGACGACAACGTTCATTGTATTGAGCTTGACGGTAGTTTCGATGATTGTCAGAACATCATGAAAACCGTCTTTGCTGATGCGCATTACAAGGCCACACACCAACTTGGGGCTGTCAATTCTGTGAATTGGGCGCGAGTGCTTGCGCAAATTGTTTACTACGGATACGCCAGTTTGCGCAGTTCAGCAGACGCCACCTTTTGTGTACCGACGGGTAATTTTGGCAATGTATTTGCCGCTTATCTGGCGCAGCGCATGGGTTTCCCCATCGCGCATTTGCTGGTGGCTACTAACGATAACGATATATTGGCGCGTTTTTTCGCCACTGGCGTTTATGCGAGAGGCGAAGTTCACCAGACTCTATCGCCGGCGATGGATATTCAAGTCGCCAGCAACTTTGAGCGATTTTTGTATTACCACTTCGACCGGGACAGTGACCGTTTGGTCGCGTTTATGCAGGAGTTTACCGCCACCGGATCGGCCAGCATTGGCGCGCCCCCGAACACTCAATTGATGTCCAGCGTGGCGGTGAACACAGAGCAAACCCTGGCGGCGATGCGTGATGTCAACCAACAGTTTCAATACGTTTTAGATCCGCATACTGCCGTGGGTTATCACGCGGCCCGCAAACACCTAGATGAGATGAGTAAAGGGACTGACATCGTGGTCGTCGCTACCGCTCATCCGGCCAAGTTTCCAGATGCCGTACAGGAGGCGACGGGTTTCGAGCCTACCCACCCGACACTCGAAGCTTTGAAAGGGCTCGATATGCATCGCACAGCGCTACCTTGCGATATCGGCGCGGTTAAGACGTACTTGGTTGAAAAACTGCAGATGGCTCGCGAGGCTTAGCCGATAGAGGCATGAGACACGCTTAGCCGGGCGATGATGTCAGGCAGCTGCACCAGCTCCCTGGCCTCGGCGGTGGGCTGATGATCTGTATCGTTGGTGCCTTGACCTTCATGATTGAACCAAATCGAGCGCATGCCTGCCCGGTTGGCACCAAAGATATCGTCTGACAGGTGATCACCAATGTGCACGGCTCGCTCCGGCGCCACCCCTGCCTTGGTCAGTACGGCTGTGAACATTTGGTTGTCGGGTTTGCTTGCGCCCACGTCGGCGCTGCTCACGGCGCCAGAAAAAAAGCGGCCGATACCCACACGATCAATATTCGCATTGCCATTGGTCAGAGCATAAAGCGCGTAGCGCTGGCTCAAAATTTCCAGGGTCTTGATCGCATTGGGATAAAATGCGACATCGTTGCGAGCGGCAAAGAAAATCTCGAACGCTTGTATCGCATTTTCCTCAGCATCTGCCGGTGTCATATCGGCTTCCATCATGCAATGGCGCAGCACTTCAGTTCGCAGGAATGATAGGTCGTGACGTTTTTCTGCACAGGTGTCCAGTATGCGTTGACGGATGACGCCGACTTGCTCTGAAGCATAGATTCCAAGTGCAGCAGGGGTGTGCTCTGCCATCCAGCTGCGCAAAAGCTTCTCCGCCGCCATGATCGTTTGGGTCACATCCCATAACGTATTGTCGAGATCGAAGGTCACGAGATCTATGCTGGGACTTGGCTTCTTCATATTTTTAAAGAGCGTCCGGTTTGTCATCGATAACGGCGGCTCGATCCGCCTGATTTTTTTGCGCTCGTGGATGCGCACTGTCATACACCCGGGCAAGATGCTGAAAGTCGAGATGCGTATAAATCTGGGTGGTCGCTATGTCGCTATGCCCTAGCAGCTCTTGAATGCCGCGCAGGTCACCAGATGACTCGAGCAAGTGGGTGGCGTAGGTGTGGCGAAGCATATGCGGATGCAGGCTGTTGTCACCCAGCTGGACCGCAGCGATTTTTTTCAGACGATTTTGTATCGTGCGAGGAGAAATATTCTTGCCATTGCGTCCCGGAAACAGCCACCCATTGCCTTGGGATTCCAATGTTTCAGTCCATTGGCGGAGCGCGGATACACACTGACGACCTAGGGGAACGCGACGCTCCTTGCCACCCTTACCGAGCACTTGAACCATACCCTGTGCCATATCGAGGTCGGTCAATTTTAGATTCGCAAGCTCACTTAGCCGAAGACCGCTGCCGTAAAAGAGTTCCAGCAGCACCTTGTCGCGTAGTGATTGTCGGTCACTGGCCGTCACGTTCAGGAGCTGGGCGGCTTGATCTGTATCCAATACCTTGGGCAGGCGCCTCTTGATCCTTGGGCCGACAGTGGCGGCCGCGGGATTTGCTGGAACTTCGCCTTGGGTCAGCAAAAAATTGTAGAAGCTGCGTACCGCCGAGAGACAGCGTGAAATGCTACTGTTGCCTTGGCCTTGGCGTTTCAAATGTGCGGTAAAGCGCAAGATATCTTGTGCATTGGCGTCAGCTGGATCCTCTCTGAAAAACTCGATAAATCGCTCAACGTCATGACTGTAGGCTGTCACGGTGCGATCAGAATAATTACGTTGCTGCGCCAGGGTGAACAGGAAGCGCTCCATCCACTGTCGACCATTGGCATTTTGCAGGCTCATGAGGTGGCCAGGCGATTCATCACTTTTGCCACGACGTCGGCAATATAGGTTACGAATAGCGTGTCCATGTCCCTAGCAAATCGACCCGGATCACGGCTGCCTATACACAGTGCGCCGCTGCCGTTGATCAACGAGAGATTTAAAATAGCCGCGCTGCCACTGTCTTCGTGATCTGAAAGGGGGAACATTTGTGTCAACTCTTCGCGTCTAAGCGTTGTGCATAGGGCACTGGAGCGGTTGCGAAGGTGTTGCAGCGGCATTTGTTCATTGTGGTGTTGAATATGGTCTAGGGCCAGGGCCAATTGTGCTTCACATAGGTGAGCGCAAACAAAATCGGCCTCAAAGTCGACGAGAACGTGGGTTGCCAGTACTTCGTTGAGTTCCGGCCAGCTGTTCACCTCGAGGAGCGCTAAGTTCAACGAGCGGGTTTTAGCGAAAATCTCATCGTTTGAACGAGCCGCCTGCAGCAGCTCGTTCATTCGGCGACGCATGGTCATATTTCGCTCACGCAAGATATCGATTTGTCGCTCAATTAGGGAGACTGCCTGGCCAGACTCATGAGGCAGGCTCAACTCTGACAGCGCACTCGGGTGTCGAAGGAAGAAGTCAGGTGACTGCCGCAAAAAGTTAAGCACCGCCTGATCGCTGAGAGGAGGTAGATCCTTACCGCCAGTGAACTTTTCAATAGTCATGCTGTTCCACCTGTACTGCTGAGCTGTCCCTGATAGACAAATGTTGAATCTCCGGTGAGTTTGATCGGTCCGCTCGCGTTGGGCCATTCCACGCGCAGTTTTCCACCGGGTAACGAGACTTTGACTCGACTGCTTAGACGGCCCAAGTGTCTGCCGGCAACCACCGCTGCGCAGGCACCACTGCCGCATGCCAGGGTCTCATCTGCGCCGCGCTCAAAAACCCGCAAACGAATGAAGCCATCGTTGACGATCTGGCAAAAGCCGATATTCGCCCGTTCAGGAAATGCTTCGTGGTGCGAAAGTGCGCAACCGACTTGAGCCACATCGAGATTTATTACGTCGTCGACGAAGACGACGCCATGTGGATTGCCCATGGCGACAGGCACGATGTTGTATTCATCGTCCCCGGTAGATAGTGAAATAGGCTCGCCTGGGCGCGGAGGAACAAACGGCACCGCCGCATGATCTAGACTTGGTGCTGGCATCCAGGTCTCAACGCTTCCATCAGGTTGCTTGGCCGTGCGAATAATGCCGCCCTTTGAATGCCAGCTAAGCTGATTTTGTCGGGTCAACCCAAGACGGTGAACAAAATCTGTAACACAGCGCGTACCGTTGCCGCACTGCTGAGCTTCGCTACCGTCGGCGTTGAAGATGACGTAGTCAAAGTCACAGGCTGGCGAGCTTGGCGGCGCGACGAGCAGTAGCTGGTCAAAACCAATGCCGCGCTGGCGGTTGCCCCAAGCAGCCACTTGTTCAGGGTCGAGTTCTACCGAGGTCGTCACACCATCGATGACCATGAAGTCATTCCCGAGACTGTGCATTTTGCTGAAGTTGAGCATAGCGCCGGCGTTTAGAGCATTTCCGTAGTTAGCAGATCTTGTAGGCTCTCGCGTCGCCTGACAAGGCGAAAGGTCTCGCCGTCTACGATGACCTCAGCCGCACGCGGCCGAGTGTTGTAGTTTGAAGATAGGGTTGAGCCATATGCACCAGCGCTCAACACGCATAAAAGGTCGCCCACGCATAATGACATTTGTCGATCCTTCGCGAGCCAATCTCCAGACTCGCAGATCGGACCGACGATATCCCAGGTTCTTGCAGCGTCTTGGGTGTTCTGCTGCTTGACCGCAAGCACGCCGTGCCACGCCTGGTACAGCGAGGGACGCAGTAGATCGTTCATCGCGGCGTCTACAACGGCAAAGTGCTTGCCAGCGGAACCTGCCTCATTGCTCCCAGAATTCTCGTCACCGATCTTGAGATACTCTACCCGGGTTAACAGCACGCCGGCGTTAGCCGTTAAAAAGCGCCCAGGCTCAATCGACAGCTGCAGTCCTCGATCGTCCAAGCGTTCCTTTACGCGACGGCCCCAGGCCGTCACATCGAAGGCGGGTTCTTCGTCATAGGTCACCCCGAAGCCCCCGCCCAAATCGATATCCGTGAGCACGATGTCCTCATTTTTCAGTGCATCGACCAGCGCGAGCAACTGCTCCAATGCATCAAAGAGGGGCTGAGGATCACCAATCTGCGAACCGATATGACAGGCGATACCGCGCACCTGGATGTGAGGGTCCGCGGCGGCTAGCCGGTATAGTGCCGGGGCATTTTCTTGTGCGATTCCGAACTTGTTTTCCCTCAAGCCAGTAGATATGTAGGGGTGAGTTTGTGCATCGACATTGGGATTAATGCGCAGCGCGATAGGCGCCACTTTTCCCAAAACCTTGGCCCGTTCGCTAATCCGCGCTAGCTCACCCGCACTCTCGACGTTGAAACACTCAATCTCGGTTTTGAGGGCAAAGTCGATCTCCTCGGTGGACTTGCCAACGCCAGAGAAAACGACATGGGATGGGTCACCGCCGGCGGCCAACACCCGGCCCAGTTCGCCGCCAGACACAATGTCAAAGCCTGCGCCCAGGTCAGCAAATTGTTTGAGCACCGCAAGAGTCGAATTTGCCTTCACCGCATAGTGCAGGCGGTTCGGTAGGCCCTCGAGGGCTTCGACAAGCAGCTGATACTGGCTCGCGAACATGGCAGATGAGTAAACGTAAACTGGAGTACCAACCGCATCTGCGATGTCAGCCAGCGCTACATCCTCAATGGCAAGCTCGCCATCGACAAAGTGGGCGGCACTGGCCCGCAATAATTCAGGGCTAACAGTCAACGTATGTTCCTTAATGATCGTATGACGGGTGCGCTAGAACCGGTGTAAATCAAATTTGCAGCCTGGCCCGAGCGATGGCGGCGCGCACCTGGGTGGGCGCTGTGCCGCCCAAATGGTCGCGCGATGCAATAGAGCCTTGAAGCGTGAGTACCTCATAGATGTCTTGCTCAATCACGTTCGTCTCATTGCCGTTGAGTTCAGCAAGGCTCAACTCCTCTAAGGCTTTGCCTTGACTCACGGCCAGCTGCACGGCTTGTCCAACCATGTCATGAGCATCGCGAAACGGCACGTTTTTGCGCACCAGGTAGTCAGCAAGGTCTGTGGCGGTGGTGAAACCTCGCAGTGTCGCCTGCAGCATGACGCTCTTATTCGCTTCGATATTGGGGACCATGCCGATGAGGGCCGTCAGGCTGTTACCCAGGGTATCAACAGCGTCGAATAGAGGCTCTTTATCTTCTTGATTGTCTTTGTTGTATGCCAACGGTTGACCCTTCATGAGCGTTAACAGCGATATCAGATGCCCATTAACGCGCCCGGTCTTGCCGCGAATCAATTCAGGCACGTCGGGATTCTTCTTTTGCGGCATGATGCTAGAGCCGGTACAAAAGCGGTCCGGCAATGTGATGAAATTAAACTGCTGAGACGACCAGAGCACCATCTCCTCACACCACCGAGACATATGGGTCAGACACAGCGCGGCGGCGGCGCAAAACTCAATTGCGAAGTCTCTATCGCTTACGGCATCTAAGGAGTTTTCGCAGACTCCATCAAACCCCAGCAGCTTTGCCACCAATATTCGATCGGGCAAATACGGTGAACCAGCCAGAGCAGCGGCACCTAGGGGTAGCTGGTTGACGCGCCTGCGGCAGTCCAGCAGACGCTCGCGGTCACGTTTGAGCATCTCGAACCAAGCCATAAGATGGTGCCCAAAAGTGATCGGCTGGGCAGCCTGCAGGTGCGTGAATCCAGGCATCACCGTGTCCGCGTTAGACTCCGCGAGATCTGCCAATGCGCGTAAGAGTTCACTTTGTTGTACGACTAGCTGGTCTATGGCTGTCCGCAAGTAGAGACGGATATCTGTTGCAACCTGATCGTTGCGAGATCGTCCCGTATGGAGCTTCTTACCGGTATCACCAATAAGCTCTATCAGCCGATGTTCGATGTTCATGTGAACATCTTCTAGATCGACCCGCCACTGCATGTCGCCGTTTTCGATTTCTGCGAGGACAGTATTTAGGCCGCTTAGGATCTGGTCTTTTTCTGTCTCTGATAAAACGCCAATGGTTTCCAGCATGGTGGCGTGAGCAATGGAGCCCGCTATGTCCTCTTTGTAGAGACGCCGGTCAAAGTCGATAGATGCGGTGAACACCTGTACAAATTCGTCCGTCGCCTCACTGAAGCGTCCGCGCAAAGACCCGCCGTGGCTAGCTTCGGGGCTTGGGCTGCTGGGGTTTTCCATTATAGTCGGCCTTGTCGATGGCAGATTGTCGTGCATAAGAAGTATAACAATGTCCGTCGGGTGCAGGCGGTTCATTTGGGGGGGTGACGGTGATGCAGGATTCAACGACGACGCAGGGAAGCAGAATAGGGCCGGACAGTGGCGTTCCAACGCGACGACTGATAGCGCCAACTTTTTCACCAGGTGGTGAAGCCGGCCTATTTGCTGCATCCATTGGCCTTGCAATCGTTTTTATTTTTGCCGGCCGCACGGTGACTGGCCTGAGTGTGCTGAGCGCGGCGGAATTTGCCGTCATGGCAATCCCAGGATGCGTCGCAGCTATCCTGCTTTGTGGTCGTTAGTTTGATCGGTTGAGTTTCGTTGGCGGTATCGTTCTCGTTTTCTTCGCGGTGAACGCGGTCGTGATCATTGCCCACCTAACACAGCTTTATTTATTTGGTGAGCTGGAGAATCCCCGAGAACTGTTGATCAGGCGCATGCTTTTCGCTTCATTCCTGGTGGGCTTCATGCTGCGGCAATCGACGATGAGGCACCAGCTTCGATTGCGTAAAGCCGCGGAGCAAACCGCCAAGATACAGGCATTGCAGTCCCGCATACGCCCACATTTTCTGTTCAATAGCATGAACGTGATTGCCAGCTTGATTCCGGTGGATCCAGATAAAGCGGAACAAGTCGTTGAAGATTTATCCGAGCTTTTTCGAGCCAGTTTGCAGCGCGCGGGAGCATTTGTTCGGATCTCTGAGGAGCTAGACCTATGCCAGCGGTATTTGCATATTGAGTCACTGCGACTTGGCGAGCGATTGCGGATGCAATGGCAAGTCGAGACCCCACCAACCGAAGCTGAGATGCCCCTGTTGATCCTCCAGCCCTTGATGGAAAACGCCATTTACCACGGCATTCAGCCATTGCCAGAAGGGGGCATCATCAAGGTGGAGGTATATTTCACCGAGGACACGATGATCGCTAGGATCACCAACCCGCTTATGGACGAGGAGGCGGCTAAATTGATTAATGGTGACGGTAGTCCTGGGCGACCTCGGCAGCCGAATGAGGGAAATCACATAGCGATCGACAATATTCGGCTGCGATTGGAGATTGGCTACGGTGAAAGTGCGAAATTGGTCACAAAGCAGGGGTCTAATAGCTTTCAAGTCGAGCTCAGATGCCCAACGGTACCAAAAATCATATAGGGTGCATGAAAAAGGGGATCAACGGTATGAGTTGCTGATTTGAGCACACGTCTGTCGCCCTGATTGGCCTGATCGAAGGCAGCGTCAGGATGATAAACGGTTGGCTGATGAGTCAAACCGCACTCGACGCAGGGATGGATTGCCATTGGATTGCAGTGAGGTAAGCGCCTTTGTCCGAAATGCCCTTGGCGCAGGAGGCTGCATGCCTCAATACAGTGGAGTGGAGTTCAAGAGAGAGGGGAGACGATCAAACTCATGCGTATATTGATCGTAGACGACGAAACCTTAGCCCGTGATCGCTTGAGACGGATGATCGAAACCGATGGGCAACATGAGGTCGTAGCCGACGTCGCTTCTGGACAAGAAGCTATCAAACAGTGCGAGAAACTGCGCCCTGATGTGTGCTTACTCGACATCCGTATGCCTGGAATGGATGGTATCGAGACGGCCCAGCATTTTTTGACGCCGGAAGAGCCGCCAGCAGTCATTTTTTGTACTGCCTATGAAGAGCATGCAATTCAGGCCTTTGAGCTGCAGGCTGTTGGGTACTTGCTAAAACCCGTGCGCCGAGTTGATTTGTTTCGAGCCTTCAGCAACAGCATCCGGCTCAATCGTATGCAAATGGCGGCGGTCAAAAACATCGATGCGAACCGGCGCACCCATGTTTGCGCGCGTACCTACAAGGGGGTTGAGTTGGTCAATATCAGCGATATCCGCTATCTCAAAGCCGATCAAAAGTATGTCTCGGTGCGCCATGTCAAAGGCGCAGTGATCATCGACGAAACGCTGCGCGAATTAAAAGACGAATTTCCAGATCTTTTCTCAAGGGTCCACCTCAATGCCCTAGTGTCAACCAACCATATCATTGGCCTTGAAAAAGACGTTCAAGGCCAAATCGGTGTGCGCATGCACGACGTGGATGAGCTCGTCGACTTGAGTCGAAGACACTTACCAGCAATCCGTAAGGTGATTCGTCGTCTATAATCGGACGATGAAAGAAATAACTATTGCGACGCGCGAGAGCGCATTAGCCCTCTGGCAGGCAAACTTCATTCGCGACCGACTGATCGAGGCACACCCAGGCCTGACCGTGCATCTGCTTGGCATGACCACCCAAGGGGATCGTTGGCTCAATGCCCCGCTTAAAGAAATTGGTGGCAAAGGCTTGTTTATCAAAGAACTTGAAGTCGCCATGATGGAGGGGCATGCGGATCTTGCCGTTCACTCCGTCAAAGACCTGCCAGCACAGCTTCCCGAAGGGTTCAGTTTGCCCCTCATTGGGTACCGAGACGATGTCCGCGATGTCTTGCTCGGTCACCCCCAGGGTTTGGCCGCCTTACCGCAAAATGCGAAGGTCGGATCCTCCAGTCCACGTCGTCAGGCGCAGCTCCTGGCAATGCGCCCTGACCTACGCATCGAAAGCATTCGGGGCAATGTCCAAACACGATTGAGCAAGCTCGACAGCGGTGAATTCGACGCCATTGTTCTGGCTCAAGCAGGCCTATCGAGACTTGCTATTGAACGTTACGACGCCTGCCCCTTCTCGGTTGCAGAGTGTTTGCCAGCACCAGGCCAAGGTGCGCTGGGAATAGAAATCATCACAGACAGTCCAGTGCGCGCACTGCTGGAAAAGCTCTCAGATTCAAAAGTATCGCGCTGCGTCGAGGCTGAGCGCGGTATCAGTGCAGGTCTTGGTGCCGACTGTGCACTGCCAGTAGCGGCCCATGGCGTGTTGGAGGCAAACGGCGACATCCATTTGCGCGCATTGGTTGCTGAAGCCGATGGCTCTCGCATAATTCGAGCGGAGGCGAAAGGTGGCGAGCCCGGCCAACTGGCTAAGGAAGTGGTCGAGCAACTTCTCTCTCATGGCGCCGCCGGTATTTTGGAAAATGCTCGACGCTTGTGAGCAGGTGAAATGACTCACTGGATAACCTATAGCGAGCCGAGCGCCAAACGACTGACGGCGCTTCTTCAGCAGCTTGGCCAATCTGCGATCTGCGAGAGTGTGACAAGAATCGAGCCATTGAGACCCGAGGATCCGTTTCCCGAAGAGAAGCCTGATCTGATCATAGCCCTGTCTCAGCACGCTGTAGCGGTCTATTTGGATCATTACTTCAAACCCTCCCACGAAGGTGTAAGCGCTCTTGCAATCGGCAAGGCCACAGCTGCCAAGCTCATCGAGCATGGTGCACTGGAGGTGTCTACGCCTCGCGTGGCCAATTCGGAAGGTCTGCTAGCAATGCCGCAAGTTCAGACGTTGTGTCCTTCGCAACGGGTCTGGCTGCTTACCGGTAAAGGCGGACGTGATTTGGTGGTCAATACGCTGGCAGACCGCTGTGATTTGCAGCGCTTTAGCCTATACCGCCGGGAAAAAAAGCGCGTGAACCTGCCGGCTGGGTTTGAGCCGAAGGCCATCTGGGTTGGCTCGATCCATGGACTGCAACAAGTTGATGAGGCGACGGAGCCGTTGAAAATCCAGCGCCAAAGGACAATGCTTGTGACTGCCTCAGAACGCGTTGCTGATTATGCCCGCGAACGCGATTGGACCAAGGTTTTGATATGCGAAGCCTCAGATGCCGAGGCCGTCAAAGATGCTTGCGCGAGGATAGATCATGACCAATAAGCCCTCTTCTGATGAATCGAGCGAGACCGATGAGTCAAGCAAAGTAGTCGGGCCTCGTGGAAACTGGACAGCACGAATCTCACTATTAGTTGCGACTATCGCCTTGGGTGCGGCGAGTTTCTTGGGCTATCAGCTGATCTACCTGCAGCCGATCGAGCGCCAAGCAGGGCAAACGCAGGCGGCCCTATCCAGCCTCGAACAGCAGATGCTGCAGGAGCTGGATATCGCCATCACGACAACCGAACGTTCGGTAAAGGAGCTTGGCGAAGAGCTGAAGACACAAAATTTGAGTGTTCAAGAAGACTTGCGTGACGCTGTGATGGACAGCTTGGCCATGGCTGAGACGAACAGACCGACGACGCCGAGGCAGTGGCGTTTATCCGAGGCGGCCTTTCTGCTGCGCATGGCTAACTATTGGCTTCAGTTCGAAGGTGATGTGCAGGTTGCCCTTAAGACCCTGCAGCGCGCAGATGAAGTGTTGCAAGCCGTGCAAAACTCACTCAAGCAGGACGAATACGATTTGCTGCCAGTGCGCTCGGCGCTCTCACAGGAAATCCTGGCACTGCGGCAAGTGAAGCCCGTGGATGTACAGGGTATCTTTCTGCGCCTGCAGGCTTTGGCGGAGAGCGTGCCGGCGGTGGGAGAGGCGCTGCAGCTCGATATGACGTCGAGGCACCCTGAAATTTCAGCGCCCCTCACATCGTTTGCAGCCATTGTTCAGGAATTGGAAAAATTTGTACGCATTACGGATTTATCCGATCTCGCCGGCGAAGCGGGTGCCGCCGCGGCAGGTACCCTTGGCCCTGAGGACGTTTTGACCTCGCGACGGGCAGTCATCGCAGCGCTTGAGCGAGCCCAGATCGCTGCATTGCGACGCCAGGGTGAGGCCTATCGTGCCAGTATCACCGATGCGGTCACCGCCGCTAGGCGTTTGGCATCGCCATCAGATCCTCAGTTGCAGCAGTATTTGGAGCTTTTATCGGCGATGCGTGATGAGCCGCTGACAGCATCTGTGCCGAAAATCTCCGGATCGCTCGGCGAACTGACGCGATTGATGGAATCTTACTGATGAAGTGGTTTTGGGTGCTCA